>NZ_JFAO01000012.1:0-48799 GCF_006408945.1 Bifidobacterium sp. UTBIF-78 | reverse complement strand
CCGGACGCTTGGAACCGACTTAGCGTCTGGTACCAGTCAAAAAGAATGACACATGACCGAAAACGGACGCGGCGAGCCAAGCAGATAGCCGGGACATCGGTTCTCGCGGTGAGAAGGTGGCCTCGTCCCCGACGACACCCACCGCAAGATTGCCATCAGTTCTCGCAGTGAGGGGGTGCCGTGCTGGAGTGTTCGGATGAATGGTACTGGAGTCGCGGCCTGCATTGATGGGCTGGATGAATGGCGTGGATTCACGGTTCCGGATGATTCGTCCGGACGATTCGTCCGGACGATCCGGGCAATTCATCCGAGTGAGCCGGTGTGCCGCGTGCGGCGTCCCCAGCCTGATACGGCACACCGCCGCCTATCAGTGCGCCAGCATCTCGGTGGCCACTTCCGCCTTGCTCATGGATGCCGGGTAGTAGGTGGGCCAGTTGTCCATCTCCTTAAGGGTCTCCTCTTGGGAGTCGTCGCCCATGAAGATGTGGAAGTGTGCGGATTTGCCCGGCGCGATGCCGTGGTCGGAGAACTGCACGATCTTCGGTGCGCCTGCGGGCACGTCACCGGTGGCGGTGAACAGGAACCGCACGCCGCGGTTGCCCTTGGCGTAGTCGAGGATCTTGAATCCATCGTACTTGTAGGTCGCGGTCGCGGTCGTGCCGCCACGGGTGAAGCTCATCTGGTCGCCCTTGATGGCGATTTTGTCCACGTCGGTCTTGTAGCCGGTGTCGTAGTACTGCTTGTACTCCTCGGCGGTCATGTCGCCCTTCTTGGCCTTCGCCTCCATCACGGAGTCGAGTGTGCCGTCCTGAAGGTACGGGTATACGGACTGCCATTCGCCTTCGTAGTCGGCGAGCGTGCGATCCTTGACGTCCTGTGTGAGGAAGAAACCGTTCATGGTGTCGGTGGCCAGCGCCTGCTTGGCGATCAGGGTGAGCCAGCCGAGCAGCGTCTTCTGATTCTCGGGTAGCTGTTCGGTGGCGGAGATGATCGTCTTGTTGCTGGAGATCGCGGCTTCGTTGAGCTTCTTGGCGAAGCCACCCATCTCCTGCGGGTTGACGACGAGGATGTCCACGTTGTCGCTGGCGACGATGTCCATCGCGTTCTTGAGGTCGGCGGCGGACGGCTCAGACTCACTGTTCATCGCGTTGGTGTAGGTTTCGGGGGTCTTGTCGGTCGCGCCGATGTAATCGAGCAGGTAGCTGATGATCGACTCGGTGGCCACATAGTTGCGTTGCACCCCTGCGGCCCGGCCCTTGTTCACGAGGGCGACGAAGTCGGCGTACTCGCCGTTCCACTCGTTGAAGTGGCGCTGTACGGTGGCGGCGGTCTTCGAGTTCTCTCCGGCCTTGGTCACGTAGGCGTCGTTGATCGCCTCGGCGGCCTTGAGCACGCCTTCGGGGCTGAACCACACATGGGGGTTCGTGGAGCCGTGATGATGATGGTGGCCTTCCTCGCCTTCCTCATGCTCGTGTGAGTGCTCCTCGGTGGCGGTGATGCCCATGAGGTCGCCCACGTTCACGATGGTCTGCTTGTCCGGGTTAAGCTGAGCCTTTTCCGCCCAGCCGTCGTATCCGGCACCGTTGAGCACTACGATGTCGGCCTTGGCGAGCTTCGCGAGGTCCGAGGCGGTGGCCTCGTAATCATGCGGATCGGCGGAGGTCGAGTTGATCAGCGAGGTGACTTCGGCACAGGAGCCGCCGAGTTGCTCGGCAAGCGAACCCCACTGATTCACCGAGGCGACCACGGTGAATGTCGTGTCGCAGGAATCCTCAGCCGTCGCCGTGGTGCTGCCGCCGGGTTCACCGCCGGACGTCTGGCCTTGTCTTGCGTAGGCGAATCCACCGACAATGCCGCCGGCAAGCAGCGCGCCGACGCAGAATGCGGCGATGCTGGCGATGACCGGTGTATGGCGGCTGCCGATGGTTGCGCGAGCGTCGGGATTGGTTTCGGGCGTGGGCTGGCTAGCGTTTGGGTTAGTCATGGTTGGGCTTTCTACCTGATTGTTTTGATTATTCAGTTTCTGGGTGTGCTCTGTTTCAACGGTCGGCCCTTGCGGGCGAATTTTGGGGGAGAGCCGTATATGTCCGGCGACTCCTACGGAGAGATGCTCGTATGCCGGCTTGCGGCAGGTTCTGCCATGTCTATGGGCAGTTCGGATAATGTCCGACGTCGAGGCTGTTCGTGGCATTCCCGGCCCTTGCTAGGGGAGTCGCTCGCAAAGTGAGTCTTGAGGGATATCCAATTCGTCAACACATTTCCGACGCAGGACACGCGGGACGCTAGGGTTTCATATACCCTTTCCGTACGGCTGCGGCCAGATTCTGGGGAACTTGGACGACTTCGCCTTCCGGTGTGGTGACCGTGGCCAACTGTGGGACTTTCGCCTTCCAATTGGCTCGGCGCGAGCGGGTGTGCGACCGTGAGGTCCGGTATTTCGGCAGTGCCATCAGCCTTGCCTCGCTTTCCAATGCGGATTCTTCTTATTGATGACGTACAGATGTCCGCGGCGCCGGACGACATAGGAGCCGTCCTTACGAGCCAGCGATCGAATGGAGGATTTGACTTTCATGGTGTTGCTTTCGTGGTTGTAGTGAGATGGTGGGCCTCGGTTATTTCCGGCCGTACCGCTCGTGGAACTTCTGAACCTGGCCTGCGGTGTCGAGCACGACGTTCCTGCCGGTGTAGAAGGGATGGCTGTAGCAGGACACCTCCACGCTGACGAGCGGGTAGGTGTTGCCGTCCTCCCATGTGATGCTTGGCAGGCTTTTCGCCTTGGCGGCCAGCGTTGATTTGGTCAGGATGTACTTGTCGGCTGAGCGGTCGTAGAAGACCACAGGGCCGTATTCGGGGTGGATGCCTTGTTGCATTAGTTAGCGCTCCTTGGTTGTTGCGGTGATTGCATTGGCTGTTTGTCTATTGCGTGCGATTGCCGGCGGTCACCAGCTTGATTTCACTACGCCGGGCAATTCGCCCTTATGCGCCTTTTCGCGCAGATTGATGCGCGAAAGCCCGAACTTGCGGTTGAAGGCTCGCGGCCGCCCGTCGATGGAGTCCCGGTTACGCAGGCGGGTCGGGCTGGCGTCGCGGGGGAGCGCATGCAGTTTACGCATCGCCTCGGCGCGTTCCTCGGGCGACAGGTGCGGGCTGACGCTGTCCCGCTTGTATTGCGCTCGCCGTTCGGCGTATTTCGCCACGATGCGTTCGCGCTGCATTTGTCGGTTGATTTTGCTGGTTTTGGCCATTGGTGGCTCCTTGGGAATGTGCGGATTCATTTCTTAGGCAGATTTCTTGTTACTTAGGCGCCTCGCTACCATGCCGCGCTCGGTCGATGCCTGTATTCTCGCGGTTTTTGCGTATGCGGTTCTGCGGTGGATGTGCCTAGGAAACGCAGAATCTGCAGAATCTGCCTAAGAAACGGCGGCATAGTGGATGTAAAGGGCGAGGGGTCTTCTAACGCGATTCTCGGAAGACGACGCGTCTGCGCACCACCGGGTCGAACTTCAGCAGTTCGAGTCGGTCCGGCGTGTTGCGTCGGTTCTTGCGGGTCGTGTAGGTGAAGCCGGTCCCCGCCGTGGACTTAAGGGTGATGACCGGTCTGATCTCCGATGATTTGCTTGACATGATGCTTCGACTGCTTTCTATTGGATGTTTGTTAGTTGCATTTCAGGTGTTTGTCTGATGGCTGCTGGGTGCCTAATGGTTTCCTGCCGAGTGCGCATCGCAGGGCTGATGAGCGTCGCCCGCGTCGAGCAGCCAGTGTCTGCCGAGCGAGTATCGGGCGCGAGTCATCGGTTGACGTTCTGGTTGCGGCGGATGCGAGCGAGCGCCGCTTCGATGCCGATGCGGTCGATGGTCTTCATGCCTTTGACGCTCACGGTGAGCGTGACGGTGTGCCCCAGCGAGGGGACCCAATACCTCTTCGTTTGCAGATTCGGCGAGAAGGTTCGTTTGGTTTTTCGATGCGAATGGGAGACGCGATTGCCGGTGGAGGCATGCGTGCCCAGGATTTGACATTGTTTGGACATGATTGCAGACTATACACCATAATGATAACCATTATCAAAAAAAGGAAGGTTGTTATGGTTCATCCGGTATTGCAATCATTGGGAAACGCGGAGCGCGGCACTGGCGTGCCGGTGGTGCTGCTCACCGGGGTGGATCGGCTCAGTCTTGATGCCGTTGCGTTTTCGTTGGCTGATTCCTGTCCGTCCGTGTGCTCGATCACGTACGATGTGCGGCCGAATGCTGCCGTCGAGTCCGGGCTGGATATCGTGCGTATGGTTACTCGGCCGCACGTTAACGGTCTGGCGTTCGGGGAGACCGACTCGTTCGGTTTGGAGGAATGCTGCATGAGCTGCACGGTGAAGCACGACGTCGGGCGCGTGTTGGAATCGATGTGCTCGGCGTTATTGTCGGGGCCATCAGAGTTGCCGGAATCTTCGGGATTTTCGGGATTTTCGGAATCGGGCTCTGCGGAGGTTGGGGAGTCCTTGTCGCCTGCGGGAACCGGGGAATTCGGCGTCTTGGCGGGCGTCGGTGTGGGGAAGGAGTCGACGTCGGGAAACAGCGAGGGTGAATCGTCGGATATTGCAGATGCCGCAGACGCGGCGGATGCGGCGGACACGACGGATGCGGCGGACGCAACGGGATACCGCGTATACGACGGACACGGCGAACGCGGTGAGGGTCAGCAAGGCGCACCGTCGGGCGCTGGGAAAAACGTCGCACCGTCGGAATCGATGCCGGCGCCTATGCCTGCGGCGTTTCTGATTTCGCTGCCGGTCGGGCTCGAGGGTGCGCCGGTGGCGCAGTATCTGTCTGATCTGTTCGATCTCGATGACTGGGGTATGCCGCTGTATGTGGGAGACGTCGCCAATGTGGTGGGCCTCGATGAGTTCGAGGAATGGTTCTTCGATGACGACCGACTGTGCCTGTATGGCCTAGGCGGTCCGGGTGAAGAAGATGCCGTCTATGATGAACGGTCCACTGGGGCCGTAGTGTCCCGCCTGATTCGGGAGGCGTCCTGCATACTCGAGTTGCCGGTGGTGGGCGCGGGGTGCCTGTCCCGGCATTTGGATGCGGCTGGAGAGTGCCGTTGTCGAGAGATCATCCGTGCCGTGGCCGAGCCGGATGCGGTGGTGTATGAGGATGCGCGGGCGGCGGGAATCCGCGATTTGCCGCATTGTTCCGTCAGCATGAAGATGTCCATGCGGTGATGGTGGCGGTTTCGTGTTCGATTGCGGTGGGACGTGGTGACACGCCGCCTACTAATGCAAATGATAATAATTCTCGATATGTGTTATGCTCAGGTGCTGGAAATCGACCGATCCATGCGGATGCATGACACGGATGCATAACGCGGAGGCGGGTGGCGTGAGAGCGCAGCCGCCTCGTGAGAAACGCGAAGAGCGAAACGTTTGACGCAATATCTCCGGCAGCACGACTCGCGCGCATCGGCCAGCATCCGATGGAACAGTCCAACCGAACCCATCAGAGAGGAAACCCATCATGTCCATCATGTCCAACGCCAAGCGTGCAATCGCGGCGGTCGCGGCCGCCGCGGCACTGTTCTCCATGGCCGCCTGCGGCTCTGGCGATTCTTCCAGTACGGCCAAATCTGACGCCGCCGACGCTTCACAGGCCTCCGGCAAGATCGAGGTCGTGGCATCCATTAATCAGTGGGGCTCTGTGGCCGCCGACCTTGGCGGCGACAACGTCGAGGTCACCAACATCATGACCAAGACCAACGTCGAAGCGCATGACTATGAGCCCACTGCCGCGGACGTGGCCAAGTTCGGTTCGGCCCAGGTGGCCGTGGCCAACGGCGCTGACTACGACCCGTGGGCGTCCAAGGCGGCCGGGTCCACCAATGCCACGCTGGTCGACGCCGCCGAGACCGCCGGCATCAAGGAGGGCGACAACCCGCACGTCTGGTTCTCCGCCGAGGTTCGTTCCTCCACCGCCGACGCCATCACCGCCGCCTACCAGAAGGCCGACCCCGCCCACAAGGACGACTACGCCAAGCTCAACGAGGATTGGCACGCCAAGGAGGACAAGCTCGAGTCCAAGATCAAGGAGACGTCCGCCAAGACCGCGAACCTGCCGTATGCCGCCACCGAATCCGTGGCGTGGTACCTGGCCGACGACCTCAAGATGACCGACGCCACGCCGAAGGGGTATGCGCAGGCCTCCGCCAACGAGAGCGAGCCGACCCCGGCCGACATCAAGGACTTCCAGGACGCGCTCAAGGCCGGTTCCATCAAGATGTTGGTCTTCAACTCCCAGGAGGCCAACTCCACCACCGATCAGATCACGGGCGCCGCCAAGGACGCCAACGTGCCGGTCGTGGAGCTCACCGAGCAGATGCCCGCCGAATACGACAACCTGTTGGATTGGATGGACGCGCTCGTTGACCAGTTCTCCGCAGCGGTGAAGTAGACGGAAGAGACGCGCTAATGTGCCACGTCAGAAATTCGTTGATTATATTTTCGGCTCCCCTTGTTGGCAGCGTGCGAGCCGACAGGCGAGCTAGCAGAACACGCGTGTAGCGCGTCCGTAATTGTAGGACGAGCTGGCCCGCGAAGGCAGGACTGCGGTGTAGTCAATTCGTCGACGAATTTCTGACGCGGGATATTAGGCGAAAGTCAGCAGGTTCGGGAATGCGGAATCCATCCGTGATTTGAAGACGCTTCGCTCGGCCGATATGGGTGGCCAGATCATTGTGCCGCCGATAATCCGGGTCATGTTCAGGGTGCTTCGGGATCATCCCGAGGCACCCTTTGCGTTAAGGTTGCTTGAGCATGAATGGACGGTAAACGGCACAGGGTCCCGCAACCGGGGCCAGTGTCCCCGCAACCGGGGCCAATAGTTAGGGAACCGTGAGGAAACCGGGAGAAACATTGATTCTCCAAGGTTCGGCAACGACAATATGCGACTGGACAAGCATCACAGGACAAGCAGGCGAATGAGCGAAAACACCAGTAACACCACATCGAAGTTCCGTTGGCGGCTCTGGACGAATCGGGCCGAGGCGGACGAGGTCACCCCGAAGCACCCGCACAAGCCATTTCCCGGTTGGCTGTACGGTGTGCTGTTCGTCGTATTCGACATCATCGCCGTGGCCGCGCTGGAGGTGGGCGTCTCGACCAGCTCCACCCGCGTGCAGCTCTCCAGCCCGGACGTCGGCTTCAACTTCGTGAGCAAGATGTGGCTCGAAGGCAACTTCGTGTTCCTGCTCAACGTGCTGCTGGTCGGCCTGCTGTACCTCATGCTGCTCATGCTGTGCAACCGGTTCTGGGTCGCCAGCGCGGTGATCGTGGGCATGGCGATTTCCGTGGCATCCATCGAGCATTTCAAGATCGAGATTCGCTACGAGGCCATTCTGCCCGCGGACCTCAACTTCCTCGGCTCCAATACGGGCAATATGCTCACGTTTATCCCGGCGGGCGCCCATGTGACCATCCTCGTGGCACTTGCGGTATTCGCGGCATTGCTGGCTTTGATTCTGGCGCTGCGCCATCTCGACGGGCGCAACGGCCGTATGCTGCGTTCGAGCAATCTCGGCCTGAACCTCGGCGTGCGACTGCTCGTCATGCTGCTCGCGCTGCTTGGATTCTCCCTGTATTGCATGCAGGTGAGCACCACCGACTCGTGGGCCAACAAGTTCTCGCATGCGATGGGCGACAAGCCGTCCATGTGGGATTCGGTGTACGACGCGCAGCGCAACGGTCCGCTCGTCGCCTTCACGCGCCAGCTCAACCCGAAGGTCATGGACAAGCCGGACGACTATTCCGAGGAGACCATGAAGCAGGTGGCCGCGCGTTACAAGAAAGCCGCCGAGAAGCTCAATGCGGACCGCAGCAACGATCTCAACGACTCCACCGTGGTCTACGTGCTGTCCGAATCGTTCTCCGATCCCAGCCGAGTGCCGGGGCTCAAGGTGAACAAGGACTCCATGCCCAACATCCGCAAGATCAAGGAGTCCACCACCTCCGGCCTCATGCTTTCCTCGGGCTACGGCGGCGGTACGGCCAACCTCGAGTACATGGGGCTTACAGGCCTGTCCATGGCCAATTTCGACTCCTCGCTGACCAGTCCGTACCAGCAGCTCGTGCCCACCGAGCACTGGACGCCGACCGTCAACCAGCTGTGGGGCGCGCCGGCCAACTCGCTTGGCTACCATCCGTACGAATCCAGCATGTATTCGCGCGCCACGAACTACAAGAAGTTCGGCTTCTCGCACTTCTACACGCTTACCGGTCCGGACGTGATCAAGTATCAGGACAAGATCGACGAGTCGCCGTACGTGTCCGACAAGGCCACCTACGATTCCGCGCTCGAGGGCATCAAGGACGGCACCGCGAACAAGTTCATCCAGATCATCACGATGCAGAACCACATGCCCTATCACGAGTGGTATGAGAACAACGATTTCACCGCCGAATCCACCACGGGCACGCCGCTCGAAAAGGACGAACAGGAGTCGATCGAGACCTACCAGAAGGGCGCGTCGATCACCGATCAGGCCACTCAGGAGTTCCTGAACGAACTCGACAAGCTGGACAAGCCCGTCACCGTGGTCTTCTACGGCGACCATCTGCCGGGCATCTACTCCTCGGCCAGCGAGGACGAGAACAATTCGCTCGCCCTGCATCTGACCGACTACTTCATCTGGTCCAACAAGGCCTCCGGCACTCAGGGCAACAAGGCGGATGACGCGGACTACTCCTCGCCGAACTTCTTCGTGGCCCAGGCCGCCGAGCATATGAATGCGAAGGTCTCGCCGTTCCTCGCCTTCCTGACGCAGATGCACTCCAAGATCGCCGCCATGGAACCGCCCGTGGTCAACAAGATCCAGGGATGGGACCGCATCCCCGAAGGTCAGAGCATCTATCTCGACCAGTCCGGCAACCCCATGTCCGAGGCCGATTTCGACGACGAGACCAAGCAGCTCCTCGCTGACTACAAGCTCATCCAGTACGACATCACCACCGGCAAAAACTACCTCAAAGACACCGATTTCATGACACTGCCGTAAAGCGGACAACCCAGTGGGTTGTCCGTAGGCAGTGTGGCGAGCCGACAGGCGAATCAGCAAAGCGCGGGCGAAGCCCGTCCGTAATTGCAGTGCCGCTGCCGTAAAGCGGACAACCCAGTGCTGAGCCGTTAAGCGGACAACCCGGTGGGTTGTCCGTAGGTGAGGGGAGCGGCTATGCCGCGACGGAAATCCGGAGGATTTCGGTTTGTAGGCAGTGTGGCGAGCCGTGAGGCGAGTCGACAGGCGAGCCAGCAGAGCGCGGGCGGAGCCTGTTGGTGTGCTTCTTGGCTCCCCGTGTCATGGGAGCTGGCCCGGCGGGCCTGAGAGGTAGTTGTTTGTCCATCGAGTTACGGGTATGAGCCTGCTCGCCGTTGCGGAAGCACTGTCATTATCTCCGTGTGCGGTATGAAACGGCGAAATCACGGTTTTTGTGGTGTTGTACCGCGCTGTTGCGGTACAACACTTGCTGCAATCGTTGTCTTCACATGTCGTACCGCGGCAGCGCAAAGAGAATCGTTGCAATTCCGCCATTCCTGCACGAGTATCCGAATCGGCGGCCGCGGCACGCGTGGTACGATACGCGAAAAACGTCGATAATCACGGATCGTACCGCGCCGATACGTACACGATACGAAATATCGGGCCTTTTCCGTCTGTTGTACCGCACACGCGCCACGCACATGCCCCGCACACATGCACACATGCGTACACGCCGCCGCACATAGGCGGTTCTGCGCACAGGTGCCGGGACAAGCACCGCACAAGCATTGCGTACCGCACCGCCGCACCGGCACATGGCGACCTACAATAAAGCCATGCAACGCATCGACGTGAATCATCATTGGCAATTTCGTTCAATCGATGGGGGATCGTGGCAGTCAATCACCCTGCCGCACGATGCGATGATTCACGAACGCCGCGACCCGCACACCGCCAACGGCTACAACACCGGCTATTACCCCGGCGGCAGCTACGAGTACCGCACGGTGATGCACTTCGCCTCCGAGCCGCCCGCCGCGTGCCTGCTCGAATTCGAGGGCGTCTACCCCGACGCCACCGTGCTGGTCAACAACGAACCCGCGGGCACGCTCACCTACGGCTACGGCGATTACTACCTCGACATCGCCAATCTGGTCCGGCACGGTGCCAACACGCTGACCGTGCTGGTGGACAACACCCGAATCCCCAACTCCCGCTGGTACTCCGGCTCCGGCATCTTCCGCCCGGTTTGGCTATGGGTCACGGATGCGAAGGGCACGTCCGCCGCCGATACAGACGCTAACGCATCCGGCATGCCTGATTCGTCCGGTCCGTCCGTTGCATATGCCGCATCCGACGTGATTCGTCCGGACGGAGTCCGCATCAGCACCGTTTCCCTCCCGGATGCCGCCGAAGTATCTCACGACGATTCAGCCACCGTCGCCGTCGAACTCGACCAGCCGATTGCCGCGAACCAGTACCTGTGGA
The DNA here is from genome assembly GCF_006408945.1 of Bifidobacterium sp. UTBIF-78. Taxonomy (NCBI): domain Bacteria; kingdom Bacillati; phylum Actinomycetota; class Actinomycetes; order Bifidobacteriales; family Bifidobacteriaceae; genus Bifidobacterium; species Bifidobacterium sp. UTBIF-78. The sequence continues at coordinate 38,292 of NZ_JFAO01000012.1, read as the reverse complement.
CGACGATTATGGATGATTCCGGCACCACGGTCGCGCAGTTCCGTGGGGTAACCGGCATCATCCCGCACGCGCGGCCCTGGTCGCCGGAATCGCCGGTGCTGTACGCCGCGCGAATCGCGCTGTACGGGACCGATGATGACGATGATTCCGGTGACAACGATGGCAGCACCATCAACAATGCCCACAATACCGGTACGCTGCTCGACACCCACACCGAACGTTTCGGCATACGCACGCTCGCCTGCGATGCGACGCACGGTCTCCGGCTCAACGGCAAACGTGTGCTGCTCAACGGCGGCTGCGTGCACCACGACAACGGCATCCTTGGCGTGGCCACCTTTCCGCAGGCCGAATATCGTCGCGCCCGCATCATGAGGGAGCAGGGCTTCAACGCCGTCCGCTCGGCCCACAACCCGCTGTCGAAGGCATTCCTCGATGCGTGCGACGAGGTGGGGCTTTTGGTCATGGACGAGGCGTTCGACATGTGGTGGATGCACAAGACCTCCTATGATTACGCCTCCTCCTTCCGTGACCATTACGCCAGTGATCTGGCCGCGATGGTGCGCAAGGACCGCAATCACCCAAGCGTGGTGCTGTATTCCATCGGCAACGAGATCGCGGACACCAAATCGCCGCGTGCGGCCGAAGCCGCCCGGTCGATGCGTTCGATCATCCGATCGCTGGACCCGAGTCGGCCAGTCATCGATTGTGTGAATCCGATTTCACTGTCGCTGGCCGCCCGCACCAAGGCCGGCATGGACGAGCATGATGCCAAAGTGGAGGGCGAGCCGGGCCTCAACACCACGCTCGAACATGCCTCCGGACCGATCCTGCTCACCATGATCGACCGGCTCATGCCGCTTGCGCTGCGCACCGGCGTTATGGACCGGCAGACCAACGCCGTGTTCGGCGAGGTCGATGTGGCGGGGCTCAACTACTGTCGTGAGGGGCCGGAGTACTTCCACCGCGTCCATCCCGAGCGCGTGTTCTGCGCGAGTGAGACCTATCCGCAGGAAATCGCCTTCACCTGGCCGGCCATGTGCCGACTGCCCTATCTCATCGGCGACTTCGTGTGGACCGGCTGGGACTACATCGGCGAGGCGTCGGTCAGCGCCTGGGCCTATGCGAATCCGGAACCGGACGGCTGGATGCGCGAGTACGGTGACCACATGGCGCTCCGCGGGCGGCTCACCGGGCCGTACCGCCGGTATCCGGGATTGCTCGGCGGCTCCGGACTCATCGACATCACCGGTCGGGCGACCGGACAGATGCTGTACCGGCAGATCGTCACCGGCGTGCGTCGCCGACCCGCCATCACTATACGGCCGATGCAGCTGCTGTACGGCGACGGCGCGACGAGACCCGGACGCACCGCGCGATTCATCGAACGCGGACATGACGGCGTGGCCAGCTGGTCCTGGGCCGGCTACGAAGGACGCGACGCTCTGGTGGAGGTGTATTCCGGCGGACGGCACGTTCGGCTGCTGCTTGATGGTCGTGAAATCGGCATGGCGCCGGTGTACCGGTGCATGGCGCGGTTCCGCGTGCCGTACGAGCCGGGGGAGTTGACGGCCGTGGCCTACGATGCCGCCGGGCGCGAGCTTGGACGGGATACGTTGGTGTCGGCTCAGGCTGATGAGATGGTGGTGACCACGAGCGTTGAGCGCGTGCCGAACCCGTATCCGAAGAACGATCCGCGCTGGGACGATACGGAATTGGTGTTCGAATCCATCGCCCTGACCGACGCGCGTGGGGTGGTCCATGTGACCGATGACCGTCGCATCACGGTGATTGGTGACGGATGCGAGGCAGCGTCGCATGATTCATCGCAGGGGCTGTTCCGTGAGTCGGCGAGTGAGTCGGTGAATGAGACGGTGGCGAACCCGCCGATTGCGGCGGAACCGGTACGGCCGGCGGGCGCGTCGCCGTGTGATGCACTGCGTGAGTCACTGCGCGTGTCGCCGCGTGAGGTATCGCATGAGGCACGGGACATGTCCGGTGCCTCCGGGACCGGGACGCCACGCGAGTCGTCTCGTGACATGCCCGCGTATGCCTGCTCCAACGCCCAACTGCTCGGCGTGGCCAGCGCCAATCCCATCACGGCCGACGAGCTCGCCGGCAATTCCTGTACCACCTATTTCGGACGCGCCCAAGCCATCTGGCGGGTGCCCGCCGGTACCCCGATCCGTTCGCATGTCATCGTGGACCCGACGTGATGGCGCGGTGCGATGGTTGGGCGTGACGATGTGGTGTGATGGTGCGGTGAGGCATCCGCCTTCGGCCGGTTCCCGGACCGGCGGATTCCGATACTATGGCGGAAGCGCATCGTTCCAAGGCGAGAGTCCGGGACGGGAGTCCGAGGCGAGCGACTGAGGGTGAGCGCTTGAAGCAAGCATGCGATGCAAGGAGATGAGGCGGCGATGGCCAGCAGTACGACATCCAATACGGCATTCACCCGATTGACGGCTGCCTACGCCTCCGGGCGCACCCGGCCATTGTCTTGGCGACGCGCTCAGCTTGACGCGCTGCGCCGTCTGGTGATGGACAACCGCGAGGATTTCGTGGCGGCGGTGGCTGCTGATCTGGGCAAACCGGCCGGTGAGACCGTGCTGATGGAGCTCAATCTTGTGGCCGACGAGGCCCGGTTCGTACGCAATCGGCTCAGCGTCTGGGCCGCCCGCCATCCCAAGCCGATGCCGTGGGCATTGCAGCCCGCCGCCGGATGGACCATTGCCGAGCCCAAAGGCGTGGTGCTGGTCATCTCCCCGTGGAACTATCCGGTGCTGCTGGCGTTGGCGCCCGTGGCGGACGCATTGGCCGCCGGCAATGCCGTGTGCCTCAAGCCGTCCGAACTGGCGCCCAATACCACACGTCTGCTGAGCGAATTGGTGCCGCAGTATCTCGACCGTGAGGCCGTATGTGTGGTCGAGGGCGGGCCCAAGGAGACGGGCGACTTGTTGAAGGCGCCGTTCGACCACATTTTCTACACGGGCGGCGAACGGGTCGGCAAGATCGTCATGAAGGCCGCCGCCGAACATCTGACGCCGGTGACGCTGGAACTTGGCGGCAAGTCGCCATGCTTCGTGGATGGCACGGCTGTTCTCAATGTGGCCGCGCGACGCATCGCTTGGGGCAAGTTCACCAACGCCGGGCAGACGTGCGTGGCCCCGGATTACGTGCTGGCGACCCCGGACGTGGCGGAGCGGCTCGCCAAGCGCATGGCCGTGGCGGTCACGGAGTTCTTCGGCGAGCATCCGCAGACTTCCGTCGATTACGGACGCATCGTCAACGATCGTCATATGGAGCGTTTGATTGGCTTGTTGCCCGCGGGAACCGTACCGTCTGCGGAACCGAGTTCGCCGCTGATCAAGGCCGCGTCCGCGGTAGGGGCGGCCGTGGAGATGGTCGGACGTCGCATCGGCGCCGGGGCTGTGGGCGACGATGCGACGACTGCCGTGAGCGCCGGCCGGGTGGTGTGCGGCGGCACAGTGGACCGTGAGGCCCGGTATATCGCGCCCACCGTGCTGTACGGCACATCGCCGGACGCGCCGGTGATGCAAGAGGAGATTTTCGGTCCCATCTTGCCGATTCTGGTGGTCAAGGACGCCGATGAGGCCATTGCATTCATCAACGGACGGCCGAAGCCGCTGGCCGCGTACATGTTCTCGCGCGACCGTGGGACGCGTCTTGCCTTCGAGCGGCGCACCAGCTCCGGTGCTTTGGGATTCGATCTGCCGTTGGGCCACCTGCTATCCAGTAGACTGCCGTTCGGTGGCGTCGGCGCTTCCGGTATGGGCGCCTACCACGGCAAGGCGGGATTCGATACATTCAGCCACCTCAAGACCGTGGTTGCCAAGCCGTCATTCCCGGATACGCTTGGCTTGGTCTACCCGCCTTTCGATGAGGCCAAGCGACAGCTCATCGAGCTTATTGCCAAGCTGAGCTGACTGCGTGCCTGACTGCGTGCCTGACTGCTGCGTTTGCCTGTTGCGTGTCTGCTGCATGTCTGATTGAGTGCCTGTTGCGTTTGTCATGTCCCACCATGCGGCGCCTGATAGACGCAACACCGACAGATGCAACAACCACATATGACGGTGGCTCCCCTTCGATGAAGAGGAGCCACCCTTTGATGTTCGTTCGTCACAGCCAGAAGGCCATATGTCCAAGTGTCCTGCGTCATTAATTCGTCGAATATATCCTGGCTCCCCTTGTTAGGACGTTGCCGTGAAGCAAACAACGGAGCTGTTTGTAGGCAATGTGCGAGCCGACAGGCAAGTCAGCAGAACACGCGCGAAGCGCGCCCGTAATTGCAGGACGAGCTGCCCCCGCGAAGCGGGTCTGAGGGGTAGTGAGAATTAATCAACGAATTAATGACGCAGCATGCTAGCACTACTGCAGCGCCTTGAAGCCGATGTCGTGACGGTAGAACAGTCCGCGCAACGGCAACTGGTCGATGATCGCGTACACCTTGTCCTGTGCGGACTTGATGTCCGGCGCGGAGGTCTCGACGAGCAGGACGCGGCCGGAGTTGGCCACCAGACCTCCCTTGCCGTCGGACACCACGCCGGCGTAGTAGACATGCGAATCCTCGTCCACGTTGATTTCGGGCACACGGGCGCCCTTGATCACATGCTCCGGGTATCCGTTGGAGGCAAGCACCACGCCAAGCGTGGCGTTGTTTTCATCCCATGTGAACTCCGGAGTGCCGCCGTTGAGGATGTCGCTGATGCCGGCACCGAGATCGGAGGTGAGCTTCGGCAGCACCACCTCGGTCTCCGGGTCGCCGAAACGAGCGTTGAACTCGATGACTTTCGGGCCGTCTGCAGTGGCGATCAGTCCGGCGTACAGGATGCCGGTGAACGGCGTGCCCTCCTCGGCCATGCCTTCGACGGTGGGACGCACGATCTTCTCGATGGCCTCGTCGATCACGGACTGCGGAATCTGCGGCACCGGGCTGTAGGCGCCCATACCGCCGGTGTTCGGGCCTTCGTCGCCGTCGTGGGCGCGCTTGTGGTCCTGCGAAATCGGCATCGGCCAGAAGCGAGTGCCGTCCACGAAGCTCATCAGGGAGAACTCCTGGCCCTCGAGGAAGTCCTCGATGACCACCTTGGCTCCGGCGGTACCGAAGCGATGATCGATGAAGATGTCCTCCAGTGCACGCTGGGCGGTGTGCTCATCCATCGCGACGGTCACGCCCTTGCCGGCGGCCAGACCGTCCGCCTTGATGACGATCGGGGCGCCGTGTTCGTGCACATACTCCTGAGCCTGCTCGAGATCGCCGAAAGTGCGGTACTGTGCGGTCGGAATGCCATGACGTGCCATGAGCTGCTTGGCGAAGTCCTTGGACCCCTCGATCTGGGCCGCGGCCTTGGTGGGGCCGAACGCCTTGATGCCGGCGGCGGCGAAATCGTCCACCAGACCCTCGATCAGCGGGACCTCCGGGCCGATGAACACCCAGTCATACTGGTTGTCCTTGGCGAAATCGATGAGTGCCGCATGATTCGACTCGTTCAGCGCCGTGATGTGGATGCCGTCCTTAAGCATGCCCGGATTGCCCGGTGCCACGGTCACTTCATCCACGCTGGCACCCTTGAGCAGGGTGTAGGCGATGGTGTGCTCGCGTGCGCCGGAACCAATGACCAGAACCTTCTGTCCCATGTTGTTCCTTCCTGTTCCGTTCGTTCGCTTGGGGTTTCTTCGTCTGCCGTCGCGGCCGTCTCACAGACCCTTGTGCAGCTGCACGCGGGTGCCGTCCACGTCCTTGACGATCTTGCCGATCGTGTGGTGCTCCTCATTCTCGGCGTCGAGGATGCGCTCGACCTCGGCGACCTTGTCCGGCGCGACGACAAGCACCAGACCGATGCCCATGTTGAAGATGTTGTACATCTCCAGCTCATCCACCTCGCCGAGCTGCTGCAGCAGGCGGAAGATCGGCGGCACGTCCCAGCTGGTGATGTCGAAGGCGGCGGCCAATCCATCAGGGATGATGCGCGGCACCTTCTCCACGAACGCGCCGCCGGTGATGTGCGCCACGCCGTGCAGCAGGTCGTCGCCGGCGAACAGGGGCTTCAGGGGCTTCGCGTAGATGCGGGTGGGCTTGAGGATCTCCTCGCCCAGCGTCTCGCCGCCCAGCTCCTCGGGCTTGGAGTCGACGGTGAGGTTGTGGTCCTTGAACAGGATCTTGCGCACCAGCGAGTAGCCGTTGGAGTGGATGCCGGAGGACGGCAGGCCGATGAGCACGTCGCCTTCGGCGATCTTGGTGCCATCGATGATCTTGGACTTCTCGACCACGCCCACGGTGAAGCCGGCCAGATCGTATTCGTCCGCGTCGTACATGTCGGGCATTTCGGCGGTCTCGCCGCCCACCAGCGCCGCGCCGGCCTGGACGCAACCGTCGGCAACGCCCTTGACGACCTGCTCGAGCAGCGCCGGATCATTCTTGCCGCAGGCGATGTAATCAAGGAAGAAGAGCGGTTCGGCGCCCTGCGCGAGGATGTCGTTGACGCACATGGCCACGCAGTCCTGGCCGATGGTGTCGTGCTTGTTCATCATCTTGGCGACCATGAGCTTGGTGCCCACGCCGTCGGTGCCGGAGACGAGCACCGGCTCCTTGTATCCGAGGGATGCGAGGTCGAACAGGCCGCCGAAGCCGCCGATGCCGCCGGCACCCGGGCGGGCGGTGCGCGCGACGTGCGCCTTGATGCGGTTGACGACTTCGTATCCGGCTTCGACGCTTACGCCGGCGTTTTCGTATGCTTTGGGCATGTGATGGCCTTTCTGTGTTGATGATGTGGCCTTTCGTCGTGGGAAAGGCCGTCCATGATGGTCGTCGGGTATTCGATGGTTCGTTGATGTGTCGCTGGCCTGTTCGTGCCGTCACTCCGGGCGCCGTTCGTGGACGTGCCCGGCGGCCCGATACTATCGGGCGTTCGGTGGTCGCTGCCGAACCGGCCGAGGAGAGGTCGTCACGGCAGGTATCGCGTGGTGCCGTGTGGAATCACGCGATACCTGCCGCGACGGTTGTGGTCGTTTACTGGGCGGGCTGCACGGTGTTGTATTCGTTGCCGATGTACTTGCTCTTGTACAGCGCGAACTCGGGGAGGCGCACACGGTCCTCCGGCGTGAGCGACTTGAGGAAGTCGGCCTCGTAGTCGTCCAGCGCGGTGGGGTAGTCGCCGTTGAAGTAGGCCACGCACAGGCCTCCGTACGGTGCGTCCGCGTTCAGTCCGATGGATTCGATGAGGCCGTCCAGTGACAGGTAGGCCAGCGAATCGGCACCGATGTAGTCGCGGATCTCCTCCACACTCATTTTCGCCGCGATGAGCTCCTGGGTGGTGGAGATGTCGATGCCGTAGAAGCAGGGGTACTTGAGCGGCGGGGAGCTGATGCGCATATGCACCTCGGCCGCACCGGCCTCCTTCAGCAGCTGCACGATGCGCTTGGAGGTGGTGCCGCGCACGATCGAATCATCGATGACGATCACGCGCTTGCCCTTGACCACGCCGCGCACGGCGGACAGCTTCATCCTGACGCCCTGCTCGCGCAGTTCCTGCGTGGGTTGGATGAAGGTGCGGGCCACGTACTGGTTCTTGATCAGACCCATCTCGTTGGGCAGGCCCGCGGCCTCCGCATAGCCGGATGCGGCCGACAGGGAGGAGTTCGGCACGCCGATGACCATGTCCGCATCCACCGGGGATTCCGCGGCGAGCCGTGCACCCATGCGCTTGCGGGCGGAGTGCACGTTGATGCCGTAGATGTCGGAATCAGGCCGGGCGAAGTAGATGTACTCCATCGAGCAGATGGCCAGTTGGGTGTTGTTCGTGTACTGGATGATCTTGTATCCGTGGTCGTTCACCACCACGATTTCGCCCGGACGGATGTTGCGCACGAGCTCGGCGCCCACCACGTCCAGCGCGCAGGTCTCGGAGGCCAGCACGTAGGCGCCGTTCTTCATCTTGCCGAGGGAGAGCGGGCGGAAGCCGTTCGGGTCGAGCGCGCCAATCATGGCGTCCTCGGTCATGAGCAGGTAGGCGAATCCGCCGTGAACGGTGTTCAACGCCTCTTTGAGCTTGTCCATGAAGGTGCGCTGCAACGAACGGCGGATGAGGTGCATGAGCACTTCGGTGTCCGAGTTGGAGTGGAAGATCGCGCCTTCGTCCTCCAGCTTGCGGCGCAGTGACGGGCAATTGGTCAGGTTGCCGTTGTGGCACAGGGCCACGTCGCCGTCGTGGAAGCGGAAGATGAAGGGCTGGATGTTGTCCGTGGTGCCGGAGCCGGCGGTGGCGTAGCGCACATGGCCGATGGCGCGGTCTCCCCGGAGTCGTTCGATCTCCCGTTCGTCGCCGAACACCTGGGTCAGCAGGCCCAGACCGCGGTGTCCGATGAGGTGGCCGTGATCATTGGAGACGATGCCGGCTCCCTCTTGGCCGCGGTGCTGCAGGGCGTGCAGACCGAAATACGTGAGTCGGGAGGCGTCGGGATGGCCCCAAACGCCGAAAATGCCACATTCCTCGTGAATGTCTTCGAGTTCAGCCGACAAGCCAAAGCTCCTTTTCAACCATGGGATTCACTACCTGTTAACCCTACCAATCGGCGGCTACATCCCGCTTCTCGGCGTGTCGAACAAATGTTCGAACTTTTATGGTATGGTATTGGAACACGGAACATCGCGATGCGCTTGCGGGTGGGGCGGGCGAGGTTCGTGGGCTGTGGCGGACGTCAGCGACCGGTGGCGAGCTGCTACGAGTGACGGACTGCTACGGGTGACGTCGGACGTCGCCGACCTGAATGGTGGTGCTCCGGGCGAAAGACTGGACGGAAGGCCATGCGAATCGATTAATGGGAAAGGAGGGCACGGTCATGGATACGGAATATGGGACGAAGGCGGATGGCGGACGCCGGCGTGCGTATATCGCCATCGACCTCAAGTCCTTCTATGCCTCGGTGGAGTGCCATGACCGCGGGCTCGACCCGTTGACCACGCATCTGGTGGTCGCGGACGAGACGCGCACGGACAAGACCATCTGTCTGGCCGTTTCCCCCTCGCTCAAGGCCTACGGCATTCCCGGCCGGGCCCGGCTGTTTGAGGCGAAGCAGCGGTTGGGCACGGTCAATGCCGAGCGCGCGGCGAAGCTTCCCGGTGGTCGTTTCGTCGGCGAATCGTGCGATGCGAGGGATCTGGCGCGTTCGCCGGCGCTCAAGGCGTCGATGGTGATCGCACGGCCGCGCATGGCACATTATCTGAAGGTCAGCGGCCGGATATACGGCATCTACCTGAAGTATGCCGCCCCTGAACACATCCACGTCTACTCGATCGACGAGGTGTTCATCGATGCCACGCCGTATCTCAGGGCGTTGGGCATGACCCCGCACGAGATGGCCCGGGCGGTGGTGAATGACATCCTCGAGAACACCGGCATCACGGCCACTGCGGGCATCGGCACCAATCTGTATCTGGCCAAGATCGCTATGGACGTCGTGGCCAAACACATGCCCGCCGACCGGGATGGCGTGCGTGTGGCCGAGCTGGATGAGATGTCATACCGCAGGCTGTTGTGGGATCATCGGCCATTGACCGATTTCTGGCGTGTGGGGCGAGGCTATGCCCGCAAGCTGGAACATGCCGGTCTGCTGACCATGGGGGATATCGCCCGATGCTCGGTGGGCCGGGCGTCCGACTACTACAACGAGGATCTGCTGTACCGCATGTTCGGGGTCAACGCCGAACTGCTTATCGACCATGCGTGGGGTTGGGAGCCATGCACCATCGCGGATATCAAGTCATATGAGCCGGACGCACACAGTACCAGTATCGGTCAGGTGCTCACCGGACCCGCGGATTGGCAGACCGCCCGTCTCATCACCAAGGAGATGGCGGATGCGCTCGCTCTCGATTTGGTGGGCAAAGGGGTTCGTACGAATCGGCTCACTCTCGCCGTGGGATATGACATCGCCAGCCTTGATCCCGCGAAGCTGGACGATTGTGAAAGTCCTGGGCTGCGCCGGCTCGCTGAGCGGGCGGCGCGGGACTATCAAGGGCCGGTCGTGCGAGACCATTATGGCCGTACCGTGCCCAAACCGGCTGTTGGGTCGATAGGCTTGGGTGATTTCACCGCGTCATCCGATCGGATTCGCATGGCCATGACCATGTTGTTCGAGCGTATCGCGGACCCGTTGCTCATGGTCAGACGCCTGACCGTGATTGCTGATGATCTGGCTACGCCCGAAGAGTTGGCCGCCGGCAAGCGATACGAGCAGCTCGATCTGTTCGACGAATTGGAGTCGGATGGGGGAGGCGGAAGCATTCCGATGCCTTCCGGGGACGCCACGGTTGCCGATTCGGAAGTGCCGGATATGGAGGACGGAACGGTGAAGACTGTACGTGGGGTGACGGCCAGGGCAACGACCGGAACGTCACTCGGAGGTGGTGATGGTGGTCTGGCGGGCAGACGCGTCGGCGGCGCGGCTGACGACGAAGAACATATCGAACGTACGCTGCTGGATATCAAGCAACGGTTCGGCCGCAATGCCGTGGTCAAGGCCATGGATATGGAAGAAGGGGCCACCGGTATCGAACGCAACATGCAGATCGGAGGCCATCGTGCATGACGGTCGCAGGGAAAGACCCATGGTGGTTTCCGGAATGGTTCTCAGGGCGGTTCCTGGGATGGTTCCCAAGGTAATTTCCTAGGATGGTTCCCAAGGTAATTTCCTGCCGGCCGCGATGGAGGGAATCGGAAAAGCTCTGTGAAGCCAGAATTGACATGCGCTGCCCAATTGGGGTTCAGAGTGGGTTGATTCCTTGGGAAATCAACCCACGACTCACCCTGTATGTCAAAGCCGTTGAACAGGGCCATTGGAAATGCCGAGGGAAAGGAGGGATATGGCGTTAACGGAAACGCATCGCTACGACGACATCATCGATTTGCCGCATCATGTTTCGCGTAGGCATCCCCGGATGTCCCGGCACAACCGTGCCGCCCAGTTCATGCCGTTCGCGGCCCTGACCGGCTATGAGCAGGTCATCGAGCAGACGGCGAAAAACGCCGAAACCGCCATCGCGCGGGCCGAAGCCCAAGGTGATGACGATTTCGGCGCATGATCATCGATTTGGCTTAGTTTGATCAGCCTACGTGACGTTCGAAGCGGTGGAAGCCGGTGATTTTATCGATTTCAGCCATTGCGTCTTCCGGAATCACGAAGCCGGAGGCCTTGAGGTTGTTCTCCAGCTGGCTCGGCTTCGAGGCGCCGGCGATCACGCAGCTGATCTCCGGGTGCTGCAGGATCCACGCCATCGAGAGCACCGGCAGGTTCGTGCCGAGCTCGTCGGCCACGACGCGCAGGCGTTCGACCTTGTCGAGGTTCTCGTCGGTGAGCAGATCGTTGATTTGGTGGTCGGCCTGCCAGGTGGCGCGCGACCCGGCCGGCAAGGGTTGTCCCTTGCGGTACTTGCCGGTCAGCAGGCCCTGCGCGAGCGGGGAGAACGTGGTGATGCCGATGCCCAGCTTGCGGCAGGTGCCCATGATCTCATGCTCGATGTAGCGGTCCTGAAGGTTGTACTGCGGCTGAACCACGGTGATCGGGTAGAGATTGTAGCGGTCGATGATGCGCTGTGCCTCCTGAAGGCGCGCGGAGCCCCACTCCTCGGAGACGCCGTAGTAGAGCACCTTGCCTTGGGCGACTAGATCGCTCATCGCACGCAGGGTCTCGGTCAGATCGGTCGTTTCGTCGAAGCGGTGGCAGAAGTACATGTCGAGATAGTCGACCTGCATGTTCTTCAGCGTCTGGTCGATGCTCTCGAAGATGTGCTTGCGGGAAAGGCCTCGATCGTTGACGCCGTCGCCGGTGGGGAAGTAGACCTTGCTGGAAATCACGAGCTCCTTGCGCGGGTACTCCTTGAGCACCTCGCCAAGGAACCGCTCAGCCGCGCCGCCCGAATAGGCGTCGGCGCAGTCGAAGAAATTCACGCCGGAATCGAAGGCGAGCTTCACGGTTTCGTGGGCGATTTCCTCAGCCGCCGTGCCCTTGAGGTCGGTGACCCAGCTGCCCAGTGCGATTTCGCTGATCTTCAGCCCGGACTTGCCTACGCTGCGATACTTCATATGTGCTCCTTAGCAATGGTCATGTCGCCGGACCGCCATGGCCGGCCGTGAACGCTAACAATCCCATTGAAGCAGCTCAACCGTACTTGAACGCAAACCGGCATGACATTCCTACGCGTGTCGCTCATTCGTACCAGTCCGGCACGGTCTGGTCGCTGATGAGATATGACGCCTCTATGCGTGTAGCTCGTCCCGTGTGTCCTCTGAGACCGGCTTGTCGGATCGGCATTGGCGTATGGATGCGTGTCGCCCCTCAACCGATTTGGCTGACCGGTCCACGGAAGAATCCCTAGACAGAATCCCTCGGATTTTCGGCGGGAATTTAGGGGAATCGCAAAGAACAAAGAAGGGGCATGTTGGTACTGGTTTGACAGAGCCCGGCTATACCGGTTGTTACAACGGTCGTTGAACCGTTGTCCATAGGCTCGTAACCGATGAAAGGAGGCCCGCATATGGCGGAGGTGTTGACGATGCTGATGTTCTGCGCGGTGTTGTTCGTCAGCGTGGGATTCGGATGGTCCATCATCCCGGCGCTGCTCGTCGGTGTGCTGTTATTCACCGGCTACGGTCTGGTTCGACGGGTCCCATTGCATAGCATGGCCATGCACGCCGCCGGTAGTATGCGCTCGGCGTCGACCGTGCTGGTCACCTTCATGCTCATCGGTCTGTTGACCTCCCTGTGGCGTGCGAGCGGCACGATTGCGTATATCGTGACCCATGCGACCTCCATCATCCATCCGATTACGGTGATTCCACTGAGCTTTCTGCTGTGCGCGGGCATGTCCGTGCTGACTGGTTCGTCGTTTGCCAGCGTGGCTACTATGGGGACAATTTGCATGTCGCTTGGCCTATCCATGGATGCGAGCCCGGTGACGCTTGGCGGGGCGATTCTGGCCGGCATTTATGTCGGCGATCGTTGCTCGCCGGTGTCCACCAGCGCGTTGCTGGTTGCCCAGCTCACCCATACCAATCTGTTTGGGAACCTCGGACGTATGGTACGCACCGGCGCCATACCGTTCGCGTTGAGTTGCGTGGTGTATGTGGTAATCGCGTGGGCGCAGGCCGGCGGCGACATGATGGTGGATGCCGGGGCCGCTCGTCATTCCCCTGTCGCCGGTTCGATATACGGCAGCGGCGATGCGGCTGGTCCGGGGAATGTAGCCGGCCTGTTCTCGTCGGCGTTCCAATTGCATTGGGTCACCATGATGCCGGCGGTCGTGGTGATCGTGATGGCGCTGCTGCGTGTGGACGTGCGGTTGACCATGCTCGTCAGCATCGCCGTTTCGGCGACGATCTGCATCGGTGTGCAGGGCATGGGGTTCACGGGCATACTGCGCCTGCTGGTGTTCGGGTACCGTTCGGACGATACGCGGGTTGCCGCGTTGCTCAACGGTGGGGGAGTGGTTTCCATGGTCACGGTGATGGCCATCGTGTGCATTTCTGCAGCCTATTCCGGCATTTTTGCGCAGACCCATATGCTAGACCGGCTGCGGCACGCGATATCGGTGATGGCCGGACGTCTCGGGGCCGCTACGGCCACGGTGATCACGGCGATGGGCGTGGCCATGCTTGCTTGTAACCAGACGCTGGCCATCATGCTCACCCATCAGCTGTGCGAGGGACTGCACCGCACGAGGGGCGTCCTTCGGAATGAGACCGATGCAGCCTCGGCTTCCGACGGCTTCGGCGATGCCGTGCAGGTTGCCGACGAGGATGCCGATGATCGCGACCGGCTGGCGCTCGCCATCGAGGATTCCGCTGTGGTCATCGCGCCGCTGGTGCCATGGTCGATTGCCGGTGCCGTGCCGTTGGCCACCATCAATGCGCCGACGTCCAGCCTGTTCGCGGCGGTGTTCCTCTATACCCTGCCGATTTCACGCATCATCGGTGACGCGTTTTCAAGAAGGCACGTATGCATCCAGCGTCAATAATTCGTCGACGAATCAACCGCTCCGGGGCCGATTCCCACAGGGACTGGCTCGTTCTGCAATGATGGACGCGCCGCGCGCGGCCAGCTGGTTCGCATGTTGGCTCGTAAGCTGCCTTGCAAACAGCTTCGCTATCCGCCTTGCGGTAACGTCTTGGCCAGAGAAGAGCGGGAAATACGATCAACGAATCCTGACATGGACACGGTCGTTACGGTGTCATGCCGCATCGGTGCATCAGTGCATCCTCGAAGGCCGCGCGATAGACGGCGACGAGGTCGGGCAATCGCATTGCGGCGTTGGCTGGGCTGGTGGACGGCAACGGGGTCATCGGCAGCGTGATGCCGGCCGCGGCCAGTTGCGGCTCGATGAGTCTGCGGTAGAGCTGCGCAGCCTTTGCGCCGGTTGTGAAGACATGGACGATCGGCGCACCGCGCAGTATCGGCGTCAGGTCGTTCGGCACGGCGTTATGGATGCTGGCGTCCGAGGCGCCGACGATATCACAGGAGGCGATCACATCCCACAACGCCACATGGTGCCGCAAGGCGAACGCGCGACGGGACTCCGGCGTATCGCCCGCCGTATCGCGGCCGATGCCTGACTGTTGGATATCCAACCATCGGATGTCCGCGACAGCCATGTTCGGGGATATGCCGGCTTGCGTGTCGATTGGCGTATCGGTTGACATATCGCCAGGTGGGTTGATTGGAGGGTCGATTGACGTGTCGGTTGACGAATAGCCCGGCGGGTTGATCGGCAGGGTAATCGACGTCCCATTCACCGGACTTGCTGATGGTCCATCGACCAGGCCACCTGACGCCGGCGGATTCATAGACGGTTGTGTCGATAAGTTGGCGAGACGCGGATAATCCGATGCCGCATGTCGAATCGTGTCGGAGTCCGGGATACCAGCGAATATCGCCTCCATCACCGGCCAGAACCGGTTGCGCGGATGCATGTAGTAGAACGACGCCTCACGGGATTTCGGACTCGGCATGGAACCCAGAACCAGCAGCCGCGATTCAGCGTCCCACACCGGACCGAATCCATGTTCCACATGGTGTTCCACGCGGCTATCCATGATGCTCACTCGCAATCCTCACGATTCCCGTGATCCTCGCAATCGGAACAGCTGAAGTGGTCGGCGCGGCTGAAGCAGTTGGCGCAGCCGGAGCGATTGGATGGCCATACGCCATGCTGGACTGCTCCGCCGCCTTGCCGAAGATGCCTGACGGCATTTCAGAGCCGCACGAACACGGTCGGGGAGCCGGAAGCCAAATCGGTGACACGTACCGGTTTACCATCTGGCCCAAGCTGGAAGACCGTCAGATTGTTCGAGACCTCGTTCGCCACGAGCAACACGTTCCCGACCCGCATGATATGCCGCGGCCGGCTTCCGCCGCAGTCGATGCCGCGCCCGTGCCAGCCTGGCTCGTGCTCAGGTGCGAGACGGGACAGGCGCTCGCCATCCCACGCCAAGGCCACGATGCGCTCCGAGCCGCGCAATCCCACGTAGGCGACGCCGGCTGCCGACGACTCATCAACCGGGATCGTCGCTGGAGATTCGCTTATCGGTGAACCCGACGTGATGCCATACCTGATGCTGGGACCGTGCGCATCGGCATCGCAGGTGCCGTCATCGTTCCGATTGCCGGGATTTCGGTATGCTGCCCCTGCTGAAGAATCATTGTTGTCCGTTGTCTGACGGATGCCCATGCGGAGGACGGCCCACGGCACAAAAGCGAGCGACGCCGCTTGATCGAGGGCGTCGCCGCCGAGACTGACGGTCTGCAGCACGCGGATGCCATCGGAATCAGCCACTTGCGCCGGGTCGCCGTTCTGACCATCCGCCTTGTTCGAGATGCCGGGCACCGGGCCGAGCAACGTCACCGTATCCGCCCATTCACCGACCACAGCCACGCGCCAATCGGCTCCAGACGTTGTCGCGTCCTTATCCGTGACAGGCAGCAGATGCAGGTCACGTGGGCCGGTGCCAGCCGCAAGCCGCACCATGCCGACGCGCACGAGCTCACCGGACCGCCAGTGATGTACATAGATGCGGTCGGCGCCCAGATCGGTGGACAGCACACGGCCGTCCGGCAACTGCAGAATCCAGTGCGCGTGCGGTCCCTCCTGCGCCGGCAGCGGACCGTGGCCCTCGCCAGCAAGTATCTGCGTGGCCTCGAGCAACGTGCCGTCGGCCGCGATAGGATGCACGCATACATGGCCGTCGGCATAGTTCGCCACGATGAGATGCTTGCCTCCGATATCGTCCGTCACCACCACCGCATGGGTGGGGCTGACGCCTGAGGCCGGCACACGAGAGAGCTCGGTGAGTGTCGGCACGGCTGCGGTGTTGTTGGTCGCGACTTCACTGGTCTCGGCGTCCCCGGTCCTGGAGTTCTCGGTCGCGATGTTGCCGACTGTGGTGTTGCAGGTCGCGATGTTGTTGGTCGCGGTGCTGCTGACTGCGGTGTTACTGAGTGCGGTGTTGTTGGTCGCAACTTCACTGGTCTCGGAGGGCCCGGTCTCGGAATCTTCGATTGCGGTATTGGCCGTCTCAGCGGAGTTTCGATTGATGCGGAATGCCGCGACCTCGTTCGTATCCTCCAGCACCGCATACAGCAGGTCGCCATCACGCGCGATCCATGTGGGGGAAGGGACATCGGCCAGAACGCCATCCTTACGCAGCGAGATGTTGGCCGGGAAGCCGGCGCTGTCGGTTCCCGCGACTGCCGTATGCAGCGTCACCGCTTCGATGCCGGGGCATGACGAGCCACGCAGTGCGCCGAAGCCACCGACGGCCAGTATCACATCCGAATCATATGCGTCCATGTCGTGAGTCATGGCATTCAATCTACTCTGTGTCGACTCCGCGTGGCTTCCCTCGATGCATTTTGGCAAATGACGGGTGACCTTGCCTGGACGGTCTTAGCGGTCCGTCTCATAATTGTCTGAATGGTGTTGTCCCTCTAACGAGGGGTCTGCAGCGAAGCTGACGGGGGAGAGGCAGAAGCTGAAGCTCTCAATTATTAGTGAGACAGACCACTAGATATTCCGAGCGACCGCGGCCGATTGCGGCGAAGAGCCGTCTGTCCCTGTGCCCCGGTAAGCCTCAGCGTCCGTTTTCTACCAGAACCAGCTCTCTTCCGGTAGAAAACAGCCGCTGAGCCGACCATCAGCGGGCGTTTCCTACCAGAAGACATGCCGTTCTGGTAGAAAACGGACGCTGAGATGGCGAATTGCGTCCGTTTCCTACCAGAAGCAAGCAACTACTGACAGAAACCGGACGCTGAGATGTCGATTTCCGTCCGATTGTGGTCAGGAGTGCGAAACTCCTGACCACAATCGGCTTGTTGCGGCTTGTTGCGGCCTGTTGCGGAGTACACAAAGGCCGTTGTCGGTCAGTGGGAAAACCCTTCTGATCGACAACGGCCTTTGTTTTATCTGGGATTTATCCGGGAATTACATCCGAGCCGCGCACAAGGCCTCCTGAACGCAATTCGTTCGGCGGGACGGACTTGCCTGTGGCTCATCCGGTGTGACCCCTGGCTTCTCAGCTCCGGCCCCTCAGCTCCGGCCCATCTGATGTAGTCCCTCGGCTCCGGACCCTCCGATGGCCCATCAGAGACTGAATGCCGGATACCGGAGCCGGACGGCACAGCCGGCGGTATAACCGTTGGCTGTGCCGTCCGCGTATCGCCCGTTCAAGCCGGCCGGCCGCGTTAATCGGCGAAGAACATGAGCCCGCACATGAGGCTCATGGCACAAGGCCGCCCGTCCGCGTCAGGCGGCGAAGTACTCCACGCCGGCCTCGAAGATCGGCTGGTACTTGTCGCCCGGCACGTTGGCGTACAGGCCGTTGCCGGAGCGCTCCGAGTGGCCCATCTTGCCGAACACGCGGCCGTCCGGGCTGGTGATGCCCTCGATGGCCAGCAGCGAGCCGTTCGGGTTCACCGCGAGATCCATGCCCGGCACGCCGGCCTCGCTTACGTACTGCGTGGCGATCTGGCCATTGGCCTTCAAAGAGGCCAGCACCTCGTCGGAGGCCACAAAGCGGCCCTCGCCGTGCGAGATGGCCACGGTGTGCACGTCGCCGACCGAGGTCTTGGCCAGCCACGGCGACAGGTCGGAGGCCACGCGCGTACGCACCAGACGGCTCTGGTGGCGGCCGATGGTGTTGAAGGTCAGTGTCGGGCACTCGGCGGTCATCGGCACGATGTCGCCGAACGGCACCAGACCCAGCTTGATCAAGGCCTGGAAGCCGTTGCAGATGCCGAGCATCAGACCGTCGCGGTTCTTGAGCAAATCGCGGACCGCCTCAGTCACGGCCGGCGCGCGGAAGAACGCCGTGATGAACTTGGCGGAACCGTCCGGTTCGTCGCCGCCGGAGAAGCCGCCCGGAATCATCACGATCTGGCTCTTGGAGATCTCCTCCACCAGCGCGGCTGTGGATTCGGCCACGGCGGCCGGCGTGAGGTTGTTCACAATCAGCGTGGAGACCTCGGCGCCCGCGCGCTCGAAGGCGGCGGCGGAATCGTACTCGCAGTTGTTGCCCGGGAACACCGGGATGATCACACGCGGCTTGGCCGCCGAAGCGCCCGTGTACACGGTCTTCCGGATACCGGCTTCGGCGGAATCGGACACATGGAAGTCGATGGTCTCCACGGTCTCGCCCTGCTCGTCGCCCTTCGAACGGTACGGGAACACGGATTCGATGCCGCCTTCCCATGCGTTCTGCAGGTCAGTCAGATCGATGGTCTCGCCGGCGGCACGGAAGGCGTAGTCTTCCGTGGTCACGCCGATTTCGCCCACCTCGACCAAATTGGAGACCGCCGGAATCTTCTCGTTGTCCGCGAGCTCCACGATGAACGAACCGTACGCCGGGGCGAACAGGTCGTCCACGGCGATGCCGTCGTTGAGATCCACGCCGATGCCGTTGCCCACGGTCATCTTGAACAGGGCCTCGGCGGTGCCGCCGTAGCCCGGCGTGGATACGGCCAGCGCGGTGTGGTGCGACGGGTCGGTCAGCTCCTCGACCAGCGCGAACGCGTCGAGCAGCGCATCCTTGTCCGGCGTGAGGCCGTCGGCCAAATACCGCGGGGCGATGCGCACGATGCGGTGACCGGCGCCCTTGAACTCGGGGGAGGTGGCGCGCTTCATGTTGCCCACCGCCACGGCGAAGGAGATAAGCGTGGGCGGCACATCCAGATCCTCGAAGGAGCCGGACATGGAGTCCTTGCCGCCGATCGCGCCGGCGCCGAGGTCCACCTGGGCCATCAGCGCGCCGAGCACGGCCGCCGTGGGCTTGCCCCAGCGTTCCGGCTCATCGCGCAGCTTCTCGAAGTACTCCTGGAAGCTCAGGTAGGCCTTCTCGTGCTCGAAGCCGGCCGCGACCAGCTTGGCCAGCGATTCGACGACCGACAGGTATGCGCCGGTGAACTGGTTCTTCTCCATGATGTACGGGTTGAAGCCCCAAGCCATCGCGGAGGCGGTGGTGGTCTCGCCGAACACCGGGAACTTGGCCACCATGGCCTCGTTCGGGGTGAGCTGCTTCGTGCCGCCGAACGGCATGAGCACGGTGCCCGCGCCGATTGTGGAGTCGAAACGCTCCGACAGGCCCTTGTTGGAGGCTACGTTGAGGTTGGTGACGAGCGCGTGCATGCGCTCGGCGAGGGTGCCGGTCGTCCAAGAGGCCGGCACTTCGTACGCCTGCTGCGCCTCGACGTGCACGGTCTGGTGCTTGGACGCGCCGTTGGAGGCCAGGAACTCACGGGAGAGATTCACGATCTCGTCGCCGTTCCAGGTCATGACCATGCGCGGGTCCTCGGTCACGGTGGCGATCACCGTGGCTTCGAGGTTCTCCTCGCGCGCGTAACCCAGGAACTCGTCCACGTCCTCGGCGGCCACGTCCACGGCCATGCGCTCCTGCGATTCGGAGATGGCCAGTTCGGTGCCGTCCAGACCCTCGTACTTCTTGGGCACGGTGTTGAGGTCGACGTACAGGCCGTCCGCCAGTTCGCCGACCGCCACCGAAACTCCGCCCGCACCGAAGTCGTTGCAGCGCTTGATCAGTCGGCAGGCGTCGCCGCGGCGGAACAGACGCTGCAGCTTGCGCTCGACCGGCGCGTTGCCCTTCTGCACTTCGGCGCCGTCCAGCTCCAGCGACTCCACGTTGTGTGCCTTGGAGGCGCCCGTTGCGCCGCCGATGCCGTCACGGCCGGTGCGACCGCCCAGCAGGATGATCTTGTCGCCGGGTGCCGGGGTCTCGCGGCGTACATGGTTGGCCGGGGTGGCGGCCACGACCGCACCCACCTCCATGCGCTTGGCCACGTAGCCGGGGTGGTAGATCTCGTCCACCTGACCGGTGGCCAGACCGATCTGGTTGCCGTACGAGCTGTAGCCGGCTGCAGCGGTGGTCACCAGCTTGCGCTGGGGCAGCTTGCCCTCGAGCGTCTGGGAGACCGGCACGGTCGGGTCTGCGGCGCCGGTGACGCGCATGGCCTGATACACGTAGGAGCGGCCCGACAGGGGGTCGCGGATGCAGCCGCCGATGCAGGTGGCCGCGCCGCCGAACGGTTCGATCTCGGTGGGGTGGTTGTGGGTCTCGTTCTTGAACAGGAACAGCCAGTCCTCGTCCTTGCCGTTCACGTCCACCTTGACCTTGACGGTGCAGGCGTTGATCTCCTCGCTCTCGTCAAGGCCGGTCAGGATGCCGTTCTTCTTGAGCCACTTGGCGCCGATCGTGCCCATGTCCATCAAGCAGACGGGCTTGGCGTCGCGGCCCAGCTCGTGACGCATCGCGAGGTAGCGGTCGAAGGCGGCCTTGACCACGGCGTCGTCGATATCCACCTCGTCCAGCTCGGTGCCGAACGTGGTGTGGCGGCAGTGGTCGGACCAGTAGGTGTCGATCACCTTGATTTCGGTGATCGTGGGCTCACGGCCCTCCTCGGTGAAGTACCTCTGGCAGAACTCCAGATCCGCCAGATCCATGGCCAGCCCGCGCTCGTCGATGAACCGCTGGCCCGCGGCCGCGTCCATCTCGTTGAATCCGGAGATGACCTCCACCTTGCCGGGCGTGGGAACCTGGGTCTTCAGGGTCTCGCGTACGTCGAGCGACGCCTCGCGGGCCTCGACCGGGTTGATCACGTAATGCTTGATGGTCTCAACGTCCGCCTCGCTCAGATCGCCCTCGAGCGCGTACACCTTGGCGGAACGCACGGCCGGACGCTCGCCCTGGGAGATGAGCTGGATGCATTCGCTGGCGGAGTCGGCGCGCTGGTCGAACTGTCCGGGCAGGAACTCGGTGGCGAACACCTTGGCGTCGCCGAAGTCGGGCAGATTGGCGGACACGTCGTCCACCTGCGGTTCGCTGAACACGGTGGGCGTGGCCTCGCGGAACAGCTCCTCGCTGATGCCCTCGACGTCATACCGGTTCACGATGCGCACGGCCTTGAGACCCGTCAGGCCGAGGATCGTGCGCAGCTCGCCGGCGAGCTGCTGCGCCTCGACGTCGAAGCCGGGCTTCTTCTCCACGTATACGCGGAAAACCATGGGATTCCTTTCGCAATAAAGTCAGAAAAGTCAGATATGACGAGGATTTGGCTCCCCGCCATGAAGGGAGCCGTCGGGTTGGCCGATGACGACGGGTCGGCTCGCAATTTGGCTCCCCTCCATGAGGGAGGAACTGCCGTCGTAGACGACTGAGGGGAGCGAGCGTCGAGATGCCCTCGCCCTCCTCAGTCAGCGTTGCTGACAGCTCCCGTCAGTGAGGGAAGCCAATGCGGTATGTCGTGATGCTCGCGTCGTCACTATGTACGCGGCGTCACTCGGCGACTTCGATGCCTTCGGACTTGGCCAGCTCGGCCAGACGCTCCTCGATCTCCTCGTAGGCCGGGATGATCGAGCCGAGGCCGCGGCGGAACAGATCCTTGTCCAGATGCTCCACCTTGCCGGAATGATCGCGCTGATCCCACAGACGGCAGGAATCCGGGGTGATCTCGTCGGCCAGCAGCAGCGTGCCGTCGGAGGCACGGCCCATCTCGATCTTGAAGTCCACGAGCTTGACGTCGATCTTGGCGAAGATCTCGATGAGGGCCTCGTTGATCTTGCGGGCGAGCGGGGCGATCTCGGCCAGATCCTCGCGGGTGCAGACGCCCAGGGCCACCAGGTCATCGTCGTTGACAAACGGATCATGCAGATCGTCGTTCTTCAGGAAGTATTCCAGCACCGGCTCCTTGAGCGGCAGGCCCTCCTCCACGCCGAGGCGCGAGCAGAAGTGGCCGGCGGCGGTGTTGCGCAGCACGATCTCGAGGGGGAACATGGTCACCTTGCGCACCAGCTGGCCGGTGGCGTTCACGCGCTTGATGAGGTGGCTGTCGATGCCGCGCTTCTTGAGCAGGTCGAAGATGATGGTGGTGATGAGGTTGTTCAGACGGCCCTTGCCGGTGAAGTCCTCCTTCTTCTCGCCATCGCCGGCGGTTGCGGTGTTCTTGTATTCGACCCACAGAACCTCGGGATCGTCGGTTGCGTACAGTTGCTTGGCCTTGCCCTCGTAGAGCTTTTCCAGTTTCTCCATGACTGCCTTCCAAATCGTGCTGAAGAGCGGATTTCTGGGTGAACTAACGGTAAAAAGGGTACCAATCGCCGGGGATATCCGACACCCAGGGCCGCAATCGTCCATAATGGGCAATGACGGTAATGACGTTGTTCAAAGGAGGTTCGTCATGATCGATCACATTGGACTGTTCGTCGCGGATGCGAACAAGCGCGCGGAGTTCTATGGCAAGCTGCTGGCGCCGCTCGGTTACGTGAAGAAGGCCGAATTCCCGGGTGCCGTGTGCTTCGCCAACGACGAGGACGGCGACAGCGTATGGCTGGAGTCCCCGAAGGGCGACAACCCGGTCGTGCCGACGCACGTGGCCTTCCGCGCCAAGGATGAGGACACCGTCAAGGCGTTCCATGCGGCGGGGCTCGAGGCCGGCGGCACGGACAATGGCCAGCCCGGCCCTCGTCCGAACTACGGGCCGACCTACTACGCCGCCTTCATCCATGACCCGGATGGCAACAACATCGAGGCTGCGCTGAGCTGACGGCTGAGCTGAGTCTTGCTCAGCTGACGATTGCGCTGACGATTGCTCACTGCCAGTCTGCAGGACAGTTGACCTCAACGTCCTGCTGAATGGCGGAGGGGTCTCCCAGCGCAGCCTTGTCGAGTTGTTCCTGCAACGCCTGACGCATGGCGTCGTCGACTTTGTTGCCCTGCATGTAAGGCATGTCTTTGGCGGTTTGCAACTGTTGCAGAGCCTTCTTCGCTTCATCGGGATTCGTGCCGTAGGTGTCGAGCCAGTCTCGCTTCCACGCGCACTCCCAGACGAAGGAGGCTCGCATATCCCCGAATCCCTTCTCATACTGGTCTGCGGTCAGATTGTCCATGGTTTCAGGCGGGGTGTATCCGGCCGGAAATTCCAGTTTGTCCAACGATTCCCGATATTCTTGTTCGATGCCCGCCTTATCGGTGAATTGCGCCGAGGCGTCACCGTTCTGGGCTGACTGGGATTGATTATTGGGGGTCTCGGCCGAGTTCGCCGATGAGCAGCCGGCAAGTCCAAGACTCAGGCACGTTGCCGCGATAAGGGCCAGAATGGTAAGGCGACGGTTGCTGGGCATGATGGGAATCTCCTTCCTCGGAGGTACCGATAATGATAGCTAAGAAGATCAACGGTTGCATAATCGATGTAGTGCTTTTTCATTACTGAGTTTTCAGGGACTGCTGTTCGGCGGGTAGATTGCAGCCGGACAGCTGTACGCAGGGGGACGAATGAAAATGAAGACCGTGGCCATTGTGGACAACGACTCCTGGACGATTTCAGCGTTGCGCATGTTCCTGAATACGAAGCTGCCGTCGGTCGATATCATCTGGTCTGCACTGTCGGGGCAGGAGGCTTTGAAGCAATACGCCGAGGAGCCTTGTCCGCATGTGCTGTTGGTTGATATGTCGTTGAGTGACATGAGTGGTGCGGATGTGATTCGTCGGATTCGTCGATATGATCAGACGGTTATCCTGCTCGCGATTACTGCCTTCCCGCTTGAACGGTATGCGATACAGGCGTCTGGAGCCGGGGCCCAGGCATTGATCAGCAAGCGCTATCCCAAGCAGATCGCGGATTCCATCGATGCGGCTGACACCTCATGGTTCGGCCCTGATGTTGATGGGGTGCCGTTCCAGACGGCCAGACAGGCGTTTTACCGGGTGTCTGCCGAGAAGCTCAGCGGCGTCGAATCACTGACGACGACTGAACAGAGGGTGGTGGAACTATGCGCCCAAGGATTTACGTCCGTTGAGATCGCGCACACGATGGGTAACGCCGTTGCAACGGTGAACACCCATCTGCGTCGCGCCTTGGACAAGACCGGCGCTCGCAATCGTACTCAGCTAGTGGCCATGTGGGTCAGAAACCAAAGCATGCGGTGACACGATGAACATCACATCAATGGGGCGGAGAATCCGTAGCTGGCTGCAAGACATCAAACAGAGATTCAACGAGTACGGTCACAAATTACATATCGGGCACCCATATCTGGCATTGGCGATGGTTTTCGGTTTAGTGTTTGACTCTGCTATATGGCTTCTCGTTGGCAGGGAATATTCATTCGCGTTACTGGTGTATACGATAGCGGGTTTTGTATATATATTTGTACCAAAAATAGGGAGTATTGCGCTTATTGTATCGTATTTGCTTTTAGGTTGGTTTAATTGTGCTGGCTCTGAATATGCGTTTATAATTACTATAACATCATTCGCATCTGTAGCTTTTCTTTTTCCGACGATTATATCTTTGTGTATTATTGCCGTTGCTTTTTTGATGATATTTGTTGTGACCCCGGATTTGCAGTTGGCTTTTGTGTTGATTTCTGTGTATTTGGCTACTTATTGTACTGGTTATGCAATTAAAAATCATACTCGGCGCATAGTTGATGAAGAAGCGTATAAGAAAAGAATAGCGTTATTTCGTCAGAGGGAAACTGCTGGTGAAATCGTCAGCCAGGACAGCGACACGGAACAAGCGTACTTGGCGTTTATCTGCAAACGGCTCAAGCTGAATTTTAGGAAGCTGTCAGTAGAAGAACGGAAGTGGCTGAAAAAGATTGCGGAAAAATCCGACTTGCTGAAGAATCCAAAACCGCAGAGAGGACGAAGATAAAAAATGCCTGAACGGCGGTTCTGGTTTTTCAGAACCACCATCCAGGCATTTTGTTTAGTAATAGAAAAAGGTGCAGTTGATTATTGCGTATTGTCAATCTCTCTCAAACCGGGTAGTAAAAATACGGCAAGCGCAACGATGATAATGCCAATTCCGCAAATGACAAACCATTTCTCAACTCCCAGCCGCTCCGCCAGAGGCCCGGAAATGACAAGGCCAAACGGCATGGCGAGGGAAGCGGCGCTTGTCAGTAGAGAAAAAACTCTCCCCAGATATTCTGGTTTGACCGTTTCTTGAAAAATCGCATTTTGCACACCGTAAAATGGAGCGGAAATTCCCATAACAGTACAGCACACAACAAAGACAAGAAATGCGTCTGGCGGCAAAAGCCCGGAGAGCATATTGCTAACGCCCATCAGGAGAACGGAAAGACCGATGGTGTACCGCCGTTTCTTAAAACCGCCCCAAATGCTCAGAATGACTCCGCCAAGCAGCATACCAACCGCAAAAGCAATTTCAGCGGCAGAGGCATGGGCCGGTGTTCCTTTGAAGTATGACATACAGATGAGAGGAAAAAGCGTACTGATTGGCATATAAAAGAACATATAAATTACACCAATCCAGAGCAGAGCAAAGAGGCCCCTGTTTTGCTTTAATACCACATACCCCTCTTTCATATCCTGTAAAAACTGTTGTCTTTTCGTTTCTGGACATAGTTCAGGCGTTGGTATGGACGAAATCGCAACAGTCACACAGGCAAGGATTGCACCCACAATATCTAACAATATAATTGCATTAAGAGGCCAAACAGCATATAAAAACGCTGCGGCAGCTGGACTGATAATCGCACTTACTGCTTGCATGGTCTGCGTGTAACCAGCGCATTTTGTAAGTTCCTCTTTTGGCACAATCATAGGTGTTGCTGCGCTGAATGCTGGAGAATGAAAAGCAGTTCCCGCACTTCGGATTAACAGGACAACCATAATAGACCATACGGGCAATTCCATGTAAAACGCCACCAGCGCCAGAATACCGCCAGCGGCGGCAATTATCAAATCCGCACCAATCATTACGCTTTTACGGCTGTGCCGGTCAACAAAAGCACCTGCAAACGGGCCTAAACAGGCTTGCGGCAAAAATCCAATCAGTGTTGCCGCCGTCAATATGATTGCAGAATTAGTTTTCGCAACCAAATAAAAGATAATGGCCATTTGCAAAATACCGCTGCTAATAAAGGATATTGCTTGTCCGGCAAGAAGTGTAAAATAAGTTTTTCTCCATGAATTGTTGTTTTGGGTCATAATGCGAACCTCCTTTTTTATTGCATTGTTCCTTTGTTTCTGCAATAAAAAGCAGGCGTTGTCCCACAGAGAGGGCAGACGCCTGCATAACAACAAAGCACGAAAAAACACCACGATACAGTTCAAAGACTGCTCGTGTCAAACCTACGTGTTCCTTTGCATACGCACGCAAAAAAAGCCCACCATCATGTGGAAAGGTACTTCTACTTTTTATTGCTTATTAGCGTACACAAATTAACACACGTAAGCCTCCTTCCAATCTCAAACTGTCGCACAGTATAACACACATCCGATAGACTTGTCAACCATTTTTAACCTTGTTTTCCATCTTGTTTTTCCATCTCTTACGGGCAGTAGCAAAGCCAGGCGAGCCAGTCAACGGTCAAGATGAACGGCGCTTTCAGCGCCGCCGTTGACAGTCTCGCCCGTCTTTGCTAATGGGTAATCAAGGCGGGAAAGCCATTTTAGGGCTTTCCCGCCCATTTCAATTTTGGGAGAAGAAAGGCCCCAAAATGAACGAGTGCGGCCAAACACTTTTAGGGATTGGCCACCTTGTCCACCCATCCAGCGGGGCGGCGGGGAACGGTCAAGGCCGGGCGTCAGCCCATTCATTTCAGCCTTGACGGTTTCCTGCCGTCCTGCTACTTTTCCCGGAGTGTGGCCACACATCTGGTCACGGTGTCCAGAGCTTTGGGACTTTTTGTCCCATAGGCCGGGGGCGGAGGACGAGGGACGGGGGCTTTCATAATACGCCCTGTCTGCTGCTGAAATCAGCCCTTTGTTTCCGGCTTACCAGCCCCAAACAAAGCCCTGCTTTCCTGCCGCGTCAAATGCCCTTGCCCTCCCCGGCGGCAACGGTATTTTCAGGGCAACGCCGACAGAGCGTATAACACACTACACTTTGCTCCGCAAAGTCGTGTGCCAAATGGGGCGCTGCCCCCTTTGGAAACCCCCGCAACAAACAGGTGCTATGCACCCAGCCGGGAGCATAGCGCCGTTTGTTGTCAGCAGCCCGTTTCACGGTCTGCGTGTAGTTCCTTGTAAACTGACCTAAGAAATGCGCGAAAGAAATGTTGCGGTAGTGAATCATTTGCATAATATAATAGCAAATGATTTATCCTATATTGCCATGATTGCGAATTTGCAAGATGGTGAACTTTGGAACCGAGTTCGGGATAAGGCGGATGAGGCTTTTTCTTCAACTCATAATATAATCCGTATATTGGATAATAATCAATATCGTCATTTATCTAATCCATTTCTGCGTATTTCGGATATCGTTGATTATGAGCAGGATTGCTTAGCTGCTGTTGGCTGTGATGGAATATGCGATTGTAGTGAATTTGATGATGAGGCAATAAGCAGTGGGGTAAGGTCAGTGTTGGCTGACGCTATCAAAGAGGTTTTTGGAAATATCAGAAAGCATGCAGATTATAGCAGTTATTATTCTCTTATTCTCAAAATCAATTCAGAAAACGGGTCTAATATTCCTTCTGTTGAATTACTCCAGAGCAATGTTATATCGTCAGAATCGACGAGATATTCGACTGGAAAAGGGTTGGAAATGCTTCGTTGTGAACTGCGTGATGTGAATGGAGAAATACATATTTCAAATAACAGGAACGTTTGGAAGATACATATTGTTATTATGGGCTAGCACCATCCTAATATGTGTAATAAGGGTGGGCATATCGCTGATATATATGTTTGGCTATGTGGTATTTGAATATATAAAGTATATGGCATATCTACAGTAGGTGATGAGATGACGAGCGTGATGCTTAATACATAATTCAATATATTCATGTATAAATGCTACATAATTTTTTGTTTTGTGATATGAGGCTTATCTATGTAGCGTGTTTTGACTACATAGATGGCGCGACTCTGTTTTTTGGAAAAGAACTGGCGGACTTAAGGTATCAGTGAACAAGGAAGTTCACCAACATCCAGTGAAAGGAAACGAAGATGTTCAAAAATCATGCTAAGAAAGTCGGGATAGCCATTACCGGCATCGCTCTTGCGCTATCCATGTCAGTTGGCGTTACTTCGGCATATGCGGCTACCGAGACTATCGGTGGATATTTGAATACATCAGGTGCTTTGGTTCAGTATGCGACCTATCGCACCAAGCAAGGAACAGGCAGTATCGACCTTAACGTCTATAACATGCCGAGTGGGTCGCTTCGTCTTGGATTGATCAATACGAGCGGTGTCCAGTTCAGCGGAAGCATCCAGTGGGATAGGCCCGGATGGGATTCGTGGCTTGGTGTGTACAATGGGACTAGATTTGCTTTCCAAGGGCGGATGCAGTCCTCTTTCCCGCTTGATAATTACTGGGAAGGCACCCTTAACTACTGAATTATGCAGAACAGGTCTGTTGATGAGTGGTAACAGTAAAACGCTGGCTTGCGTGGCGGCCGTGCTGGTGTTGGCGGCCGTCACGGCATGTGGCGCCGTCAGCGGGAATCCCGGCAATGAAGGGAATACCGCTGCCTCGGCAGATGCTTCGCCCCGTTTGGTCACAGTGACCAGCGGCACCCTTGTCCCCACGCTGTCCGGGGACGGCACGGTTCGTGCGGGCGCCTCTTTTGCTGTAACCGCTCCGGTGGCTGGAGTGTTCGAGCCGTCCGTCGGGTCGGGGGACACGGTTGCGGCTCAGCAGGAACTGGGGAAAATCGGCGATACCCCCATTGTTGTACCGGTCGAGGGGCGCATCACATCTTTAGCTGACGCCGGTGCCAATGTGCCACGCAATTATCCTATTGCCACCGTTTCGTATACAGGGTTCTCGTTGGAACTCGACGCATCGCGCCTGCTGCGGATGATCGGCTCATCCGATGCGCTCAGCGGACGCTTCCAGATCACCGACGGACAGGGCCCCACTGAATGCGCGGCGGTCATGCCCGTGCGCGCGGCGTCCGCGAACAACGATCAGCCGGTTCAGGATGCCGGCTCGGCTGATGGCTCCTCTCGGCTGACCTGTCTTATCGCCAAAGACGTCAACGTGCGTGAAGGCGAATCGGGAACCGTGGTACTTACCGCCACGGCGTTGCAGCATTCCTTGCTGCTGCCCGTTTCCGCAGTCGCCGGACGTTCCGGCACCGGCACGGTGACTCGAGTTTCGGACGGCAAACACGAACAGGTGAAGGTCACACTGGGTGCCAGTGACGGCGCCCGCATCATCATCACCAGTGGCCTCAATGAAGGCGATCAGGTGTTGGCCGAAGCGCCGAATCTGACCGACAAACATACCCCGTGAGCCTGATGATGATTGAGACAGATGAAAGCAATGGAACTCATGACGATGATGTTCTGCTGTGCGCTCGGCATATTTCGGCGCAGGTCCCATTGCCGGACGGAAGTGTTCTGCCCATCGTCAAGGATGCGTCGCTGACCGTGCGATCCGGACAATCCTACGCGATCGTAGGCAAATCGGGGTCGGGAAAGACATCGCTGATTTCGATACTGGGTTTGCTGAATGCGAATTACCGCGGGTCGCTCACCATCGATGGCATGGATATGGCATCCATCTCAGACAGGCGCCGTGCGCAGCTCAGAGTGTCACGCATCGGTTTCGTATTCCAGAACTATTCGCTGATTCCGCAACTCAACGTGTGGGAGAACGTGGCATTGCCTATGGAGTACGCGCATCAAGGCTCAGCGCGCCAGCGTAGGATGCGCGCCATGGAATGCCTCAGACGGGTCGGGCTTGCCGATCGTGCGCGCAATCATATCCGCATGCTCTCCGGTGGCGAACAGCAACGTGTGGCCATAGCCCGCGCTCTGGCGTGCTCCCCACAGCTCATCATTTGCGATGAGCCCACTGGGGCGTTGGATACCGGCACCGGTGACGCCATCATGACGTTGCTCATGGATTTGGTGGCGTCAGGCCGGCGCACATTGATTCTGGTCACCCATGATCCGGACATAGCCGCGCTGTGCGATCACAAGCTGCACATGGATGAGGGAAGGCTCACGGCATGTTCCGAATGATTCTGCGCGACCTGCGCCTCTCTCCGGTACGGACCGTGCTCACGTCGATGAGCATGTTCATCGGTATCCTAGCGGTCATCGCCGCCTCGCTGGTGGGTACGGTCGGCAGTACGTTCCTGTCGGCCACGAACGCCCAGATGTCCGGTCGGGCGTCCACGTACATGGTCTCCGTGGACTTGAAGTCGATGGACGAGCTTTCCGCGCATTCGATGCAAACGCTCGCGGAATCCATGTCGCAGGTCACGGGAGCTGTGGTAACGCCGGTCGTCACGCTGTCTGATGGTTTGAATATAACGCGCAACGTCCGATCAGGAGCGCCGATTGGCGATTCGGTCATCGACGCGACGCTGACGGTGGCTTCATATCGTGACATCTATGTACTGCCGATGGTATCAGGACGCTGGTTTTCCCCACCTACGGCACAGGCGGGACTGGAGCTGGTGGTGAACAAGGCCGGTGCCAGTGCGTTCGGCGGAACCGGGAGTCCAGTGGCGATTACCTCCCGGCAGACCCAGACCGTGACCGCCGCAACAGTAACTGGCGTGGTCAACGACGGGAGATCCGACCCTCGCGTATATATCAACACCGTTTCGTTCGCGTTCTTCGAGCCGCAGCTGTGGGCTCCTGCCTCGCTTGCTGTATATGTCCATCCAGAACACGATATGGGAGATCCGTCCGCTGTGACTTCCATGGTGAACGACATGGTCTATGATGCGCTGGGCGGCAAGACCTCCGGCATACAACGCGTGGACAACAGTACGAGCTACGACGAGGTGCTTCGATATCTGCAGATCGCGTTCGCCATATGCGGAGTTCTATTGCTGCTTGTGGCTGCATTGGGGCTGATGAATATCGGATTGGCCGATGTGGAGCAGCGCAGCCGTGAACTGCTGATTCGGCGTGCGCTGGGTGCTTCGCGAGGCAATGTGATGATGCTCGTCGCCGGGTCGAGCATTGTATTGTCCGCGATAGTGGCCGTTGTCGCGGTGGCCGTGTCCGCCGTGCTGGTCATGGCGATTCCGGCTTGGCTTCCGCCTGACAGTCCGATTCCCGATCCTGCATATCCATATGCTGCAGCACTCTACGCGCTGGGCGGTTCTATGTTGACGGCGTTGCTGAGTTCGATTGCTCCCGCGTTGAAAGCCTCCAAACTCGAACCGGCGATGGCGCTGCGTTGATTGACGTGTGGGCACTGCTGTGCGAGGCACGCTAGTGGTCTGTCTCGTACTTGTCCGAGTGCTATTGGCACTCTCTGACGACTACCCCTAAGTTGGCTACCGCCGACAGCTCCCCTGACAAGGGGAGCCGTACAAGCCGGTATTGGTCCACTCTGACGGGACGTTGCCGTGAGGCAAACAGCGGAGCTGTTTGTAGGTAACGTGCGAGCCGAACAGGCGAGCCAGTAGGACGCCGCGCGGAGCGCGTCCAAAACTATGGACGAGCCGCGCGCGAAGAGAGGCTGAGGGGGAGCTCAATCGGTGGCTTATCCCACGGTAATCGTCAACGCGTCGGCGACGTGTGCGGCTTTGGCGCGGGCGTCGGCCTCGCTGTCGCTGATCGCCAGCGCGACGGCCATGCGACGGTGCCCATGCACCTCGGGCTTGGCGAAGATGCGCAGGTCGGTGCCCGGTTCGGCCAGCGCCTCGGCGACGTTCGTGAAGGTCGCCTCGCCGTCGCCCTCGACCACGATGGCGTGGCTGGCGGCCACCTGACCGTCGCGCAACGTCAGCGCGACATGTTCGGGCGTGACCGGCAGACCCAGGATTGCGCGGGCGTGCAGCGCGAACTCGCTGAGCCTTTGCGAGGCCATCGTCACCATGCCGGTGTCGTGCGGGCGGGGGGAAACCTCGTTGAACAGCACGCGGCCGTCGGTCAGCACGAACAGTTCCACGCCGAACACGCCCCAGCCGGTTTCGCCGCTCGCCTTCGCCTTGGCGACCAGTCCCTCGACGGCCGCGTGGGCGATGTCGTGGGCGCGGCGCAGCACGCCGTCGCCGGTCGTCGAATCAGCGGTGGCGCCGGTAGGTGTCAGGTGCGCGGCACAGGTGCCGGTACCGTCAGCGGCATCAGCGGTAGCAGCGGCAGCGCTGGTGGAGCCCACCACGGCCGCCGGCTGCCACGATTCGCGGTAATCGCCGGACTCCTGACGCTGCCCAATCGGCGCGCAGGTCACGATGCCGGCCGACGACGAGACCGTCAGCACAGTCAGCTCATAATCCAGCGGAGCCAGCGCCTCCACAATCACGCGCGAGACGTCACCCTCGCCGGCGGCGCGACGGCCTTCCTGCGCTTCGATCCAGGCGGCCTCTATCGCGTCGGCCGAACGCACCACGGACTGGCCATGACCGGACGAGCTCATCACCGGCTTGACCACACACGGGTAACCGACTGCGGAAGCGCCTGCGCGCAGCTCCTCCAACGACCCGGCGAAACGGTACGGCGTGGTCGGCAGCCCCAGTTCCTCGTGGGCGAGCACGCGCAGTCGTTCACGATCCATGCAGATCGCCGCGATCTCGGCGCTTGGCACCACCTGCGCGCCGGCCTTGGCGGCGCCCGCCAGCACGTCCGTGGCGATGGCCTCCACCTCGGGCACGATGATGTCCGGCTTCACCTCGTCGAAGAGGGCCTGCAGCGCTTCCGCGTTCGCCATGTCCAGCACGCGGTGCTCATGCGCCACCTGCTGCGCCGGCGCGCCCGCATAGGAATCGGCGGCGCACACCCAAGTGCCCAGACGCATGAGCTCGATGGTCACCTCCTTGCCCAGCTCGCCGGCGCCGAGGAACAGCACTCGCGTGGGGTGCTTGCCCAGTGGCGTGCCCAGCGGCCGGTCATATACGGCTGCGGCGGCGTGCCCGACTGCGGTCGTGGCTGCGGGGGAGTCGCTTTCGGGGGAGTGGGGACGGGAGATTGCGGAATCGTTCACGGCATGCTCAGTCATATCCCACATTCTGCCATGCCGCGATGATTTCCAGTGATGGCGTTGCAAGTGCGGTTGCGTGATTACAGCACTGATTGCAGCATCCCACCGTGTAGGGAACTTCCGCGGGCCACAATGGTGGCGTACTTCCTGCCCATGCTACCCACGGTGTAGGGAGTTGCCCATCGTGTAGGGAACTTCCCACCATGTAGGGATGTAAAACGGCTTGTTTCCGCCATTCTGCAAAAACGGCTCCCTACACGGTGGAAAGTTCCCTACACGGTGGGGCTATCCCTACACGGTGGGTGTGGGATCGAGCGTGGGCGCTGCACGGCCGGGGTGCGTCTGCAATGGGCAGGGGCATGGTGAGCATGCGGCAGAGCGGCCCCGGCAAGCGACCGGCAATTCGTTGTAACCCGCTATAAGCATCGCGTATAGACACGCCATTGCATCGGAAACCTGTCTCCCGTACGGTATGAAGCACCGGCCGATATGTTCATCGCGGTCGGGCCAACGTTATAGGGGGAATGCTCGGCTGGCCCATAGGCGCATAGCCCATCGACAGTCAGCCTCAGCGGTAGCGGTTCAGGCGGTCCAGCGGCCATTGTGGCCCGGTGCCCAGTGGTCCGCGGGGTTCAGCCGGGCGTCATGACCAGCCACACGGTAAACAAAGGGGGATACGGCATGTCGGCGCAGGACGCTGCACTGGTTTCCGAACTGATTTCCAGAAGAGCGGCGGGACTGCCCGGCAACCCCTTCGCCGAAGCAGATACGCGCGCCGCCGCAGCCGTCGCCGCCGGCAAGGACGTCATCGATCTGAGCAAGGGCAATCCGGACGGCCAGCCTCCCGAATTCGTGCAGGACGCGCTCGCCCATGCCGCCCACGATCCCGCGCTTTTCCGCTATCCAGCATTCGACGGGCTGCCGCAGTACCTCGAGGCGATAGCCGGATGGTATTCCCGCCAGCATCAGGTGACCGTGGACCCTGCCACCCAGTTGCTCGCCACATCCGGCTCGTCGGTGGGCATCACCACGGTGATTCAGGCGCTCATCGACCCCGGCGACACCGTGGTGGCGGTTGATCCCTACTATCCGCAATACGAGGGGTCTACGGCCGTGGCCGGAGGCCGATTCGAAACGATTCCCGCCGACGCCTCCCGGGGGTTCCTGCCTGATCTGGACGCCGTGCCCCCGCAACTGTGGGACCGCGCCAAATTGCTCATCCTCAACTATCCCAACAATCCCACCGGCGCGGCGGCCACGCCCGAACTGTACGCAACCGCCGTGCGTCTCGCGAAGCGGCACGGATTCGTCATCCTCAACGACTTCGCCTACGCCGGCTTGGAATTCGGCGACACGCGCTCGCTGAGCGTACTGGAGACGCCCGGTGCATTGGATGTGGCGCTGGAACTGGGGTCGCTGTCCAAGATGTTCATGGTGGCCGGCTGGCGCGGTGGATTCGTGGCCGGCAACGCCGAGGTGCTGCAGGCGGTCAAGGCCGTGCATAGGCAGACCGCGGTGCTGGCCTCCAGCGTCATCCAGCAGGCGGGCGCAATTGCGCTGAATGCCGACCAGTCCACCGTGAAGGACTTGGCCGTGCAGTACCAGCATCGGTTCGAGGTCGTGCGCGACGGACTTGCCGGCACCGGATTCGAGGTCCACGAGTCGAAGGGCGGACTGTTCGCATGGGCCCGGGTGCCGGAACGGTTCGGTTCCGGCGCCGGTTCCTCGACCCGGTTCACCGACTGGCTGCTCAACGAGGCCGGCGTGGCGCTGATGCCGGGCTCCTGCTTCGGCGAGGCCGGTGAAGGCTGGGCGCGCATCTCCCTGCTCAAGCACACCGCCGATCTGTATCAGGCCGTGGCGCGTATCCGGCGTGACCTAATATGAGGCAATGCATGAAAACGGGAATGATGAGAGCGTCGCTGAGGGCACCGCGGGCATCGACCGACCGCTGACCATCGCCTTGGTGGTCGATACGGTGGGCAATCAGGGCAATGGCACATCCAACTCGGCATTGCAGTGGGCGGCCGAATTGGAACGTCAAGGCCACCATGTGCGGTTGGTCGGCGTCGGCGCCCCTGAATATCCGGCCCGAGTGAACAAGGTGCCGTTGGTCTCCTGGGTGGCCGCCAAGCAGCTGATGCAGTTCGCCAAGCCCAGCGACACGCTGTTCCGCACCGCATTCCGCGGCGTGGACGTCGTGCATATCTACATGCCGTTCAAATTCGGCCGTCACGCTGCCAAAGTGGCCCGTCAGATGGGCATCCCCGTCACTGCCGGCTTCCATCTGCAGCCCGAGAACGTGCTGTACTCCGCCGGACCCTTGCGCCACATCCCGGGTGTATCGAATTTCCTGTACTGGCTGTTCAAGCATTGGCTGTACAAGCGCATCGACCACATCCATGTGCCCACCGAAATGACCGCGAGCCTGCTGCGCTCGCATGGGTACAAGGCCAAGCTGCATGTGATCTCGAACGGCTATTCGCCGGTGTACGCGCCGGGGAAGCCGGTCGATCCGTCCGCCCCCACGCCCGTGCCGTTCCGGATCATCGCTTCGGGGCGATTGGCCCGTGAGAAGGACCAGATCACGCTGATCAAGGCCATCTCCATGTCGAAGCACGCCGGGGACATCCAGCTCATCATCGCCGGAACCGGTCCGCTGCGTCACTATCTCACGTTCCGCGCAGGGCGTCTGCTGGCCCGCAAGGCCGAAATCGGATTCCATAAGCACGCGGACATGCCCGATCTGCTACGCTCGGGCGATCTGTTCGTCCACTGCTCGATCGCGGACATCGAATCGGTGAGTGTGATCGAGGCGATGGCCTGCGGCTTGGTACCGATCATCGCCGCGTCCGAACTATCCGCAGCAAGCCAGTTCGCATTGCTGGACGAATCGCTGTTCCCGGTGCGTGACGCCGCATTGCTCGCGCGCCGCATTGATTGGTGGATCGCGCATCAGGCCGAACGCGCCGAGTGGGGCGCGCGCTACGCCGAGCACACCAAGGAGCACTACTCCGTCGAGGCATCCGTCCACAAGTTCGTGGACATGGAACGCGAGGCCATCGGCGAGTAGCGCACGGCGGCGTTACTCGCCGATGGCGCCGTGACGCCGCAACGATGCCGCATCGCCATCGCAGCACCATCGCAGCGCCGTCACAGCAGCGCGATGAGCTGGTCGACCTCGTCGGCGGTGGTGGCCCAGCTGGTGCAGATACGCATCACCGTATGCGTATCGTCGGCCTTCTCCATGAAGCCGAGCCTGACGTGCTGTTCGAGGCGTTCGATCGTGGGACGACCCAGCGTCACGAAGATCTGATTGGTGGGCGCGTCGAACGTGAGCGTGTATCCCTTGGCCTTCAGCGCCTCGCGGATGCGGTCAGCCGCCTCGTTGGCGTTGCGGGCGATGGCGAAGTACAGCCCGTCCGTGAACAGGGCGTCGAACTGCGCGCCCAGCACGAATCCCTTGGCCAGCAGCGCGCCATGCTGCTTGATACGCGTGACGAAGTGCTTCGGCGTGTTGTGCTTGGTGAATACGACAGCCTCGCCGAACAGCGCGCCCACCTTGGTGCCGCCGATGTAGAACACGTCGGCGATGCGCGCCAGATCCTCAAGCGTCATGTCACCGCCGGTGGCGGTCAGCGCGTATCCGAGGCGTGCGCCGTCCACGAACAGCGGCATGTCATAGCGATGGGCCACTTCGGCGATGGCCTCAAGCTCGGCCTTCGAGTAGATGGTGCCGTACTCGGTGCTTTGCGAGACGTACACGGAGCCGGGGAACACCATGTGTTCATGATTGGCGTCCGCGTAGAAGGTGCGGCAGAATTCGTCCAGTTCGGCGGCGTCCATCTTGCCGTTGTGATGGGGGAGCGTAAGCACCTTGTGACCGGCGAATTCGATTGCACCGGCCTCGTGTACGTTGGGGTGACCGGACGAGACCGTCACCACGCCTGCATACGCCGGGGTGATGGTGTCGATGACCACCTGATTGGCCTGGGTGCCGCCCACCAAAAACCAGACGTCCGCGTCCGGTGTGCCGCAGGCCTCGCGGATTTTGGCTTTGGCTTGCCCGGTGAGTTCGTCGGTGCCGTATCCGGAATACAGGTGCTCGTTGGCGCGGATTACGGCGTCGAGTACCGCCGGATGCGCGGCACGGGAGTAATCGTTCTCGAAAGACAGCATGATGGACCTCTCTTGGACCTTGGTGATTTTGCCGGTCGGCTAGCCCCTGAGTCTACATCACGCGAGCAATACGGGCGGTTGTCCGTTCTTTGCCAGCCCAGCCGCGCTGACGTCCGTTGCCGGCCGATAACGAAAAAGACCCTTCCGAAACCGGAAGGGTCTTCATGGGGTGGCCAACGAGGCTCGAACCCGCGACCTTCTGAACCACAATCAGATGCTCTACCAACTGAGCTATGGCCACCATGTTTGCTTTCCAGAGGACTGGAAGACAACAGATGGATACTATACACAACTTTCGGCGGTCGTGCGCGTCGGCGTGTCGCGTGTGTGCCCGCCGGTGTCGCGCCCCTGCGTCGGTGGCCGGACCTCATCATGACCACCGACAACGCCAACATCCCCGGTCGTGCCCCTGCGTCGGTGGTCGGGTCGCACGGAAAACGGAAAACCGTCACGAAAGATTGTGGCGGTCGCATCCCCGTAGCGGAGGCCGGGTTTTGGAGAAACGCACAACAATGCGCATCCGATTTCGCGCAAACGTCCAAAAACGACGTTGCCGACTGCGTGAGCGTTCACAAT
Source organism: Bifidobacterium sp. UTBIF-78 (assembly GCF_006408945.1). Lineage (NCBI taxonomy): Bacteria > Bacillati > Actinomycetota > Actinomycetes > Bifidobacteriales > Bifidobacteriaceae > Bifidobacterium > Bifidobacterium sp. UTBIF-78. Next base: position 90 of record NZ_JFAO01000012.1, on the reverse strand, counting down.
GTGAGCAATATGTTTCGTGTCAAGCCGTACGGGCTTAGTTTCAGGCGTTGTCACATCCATTACAGAGAGAGAAACACAATGGAAAAGGGG
>NZ_JFAO01000011.1:0-110328 GCF_006408945.1 Bifidobacterium sp. UTBIF-78 | reverse complement strand
AAAGAGCATCGACAGATGACTCCCAAAACAAAAAAGACGAGAAAAATCCTTAATAAGGAAAAGAATCTCTCACACAAAACCCCGACACCATTCAACCCCCTCGGGCACCCACCGGAACAAACCAGCAGGCAGGCATCGGACTGGCAATCATTGACTATAAAGAAGTAGTACAAACACGCTCTTGAGTTCTCAAACCACCACCACACACAAACCAGCCCGGCAAAACCAACAAGAAGGAATCAACCAGACCGCTCAGCGGCAGCAAGGAAGTAACTTACACGAACACGAACAGGAACGCAAACCGGCACACGAAAACCACGCAAAAACCGTTGAAACGACGGCATTCCCCCGGCGTGTCGAAAACAGCGTTCTCGACCTCCGTTACTGCCAATATACCGCCGCCAGCAACCGAAAAATAGGTATTACTTGTTGCGCGTCGGCGTGTTTCCCATAAATTCACCCGCATGCAAACCTGCCAACAACCAATGCGGCAGCAACGTCGCATCGATCGAGTCGCACTGTCTCTCCTGCGGCAATGTGGAGCATGAGGGCAGGATAACGTATTTGCCAATCTATGCCTCCTGGTGCCTTAAAGATATCTACGGGCTGACTTCCACCACTGGAGACATCGACAAGGATACCGGCTCATTCTCTCTGGAGACGATTCCGGTATGAGCGGGCAGGGCACTAACCCGATGCCACGTTTGTTTCGCACAGCGCGGTAATCGCCTACTGTCCCGCTTATCCGCCCCACCAAACCGCACATAACCAAAGCAGCAGCACAACGTCGTAATGAAAACAGCCGAATCCAGTGCAGTCATCAAAGGGCAACGATGATCAGCATCGGATTCGGCTGTGCTATTCAGCGATATTCAATTATTTCGTAGCTGGATAGCGGAAGTGACCCGCCGCGCGCAGGCTGCCCCGCTTCTCCCTTAAACGTTGCATATACGAAACGGCTCGCCCGAAGATGGAGCGAGCCGTTTCGTTATTCAGTTATCGGGCAAAGGCCTCATCGGTTGGCTTGCCTGCCGACGCAACCGAGTCAGGCCTGAGCGACCGGCGTGGGCGCGTCAACCGAGACGACAACCTGCTTGCGGCGCTTGAGGTACTTCTGAATGGTCAGAACCTCAAGACCGATCACCAGCACGGCGACTATCGCCACGCCGATCCACATACCGGTCTTCCACACTGGCATAGTTACCTTCGGCTCACCGTTCTCGTACTGCCAGCTGTTCACCGCGGTGTACAGGATGTTGTGCGAGGCAGTACGCATGGCCTTCACGGATGTGGCCGACTTGCTGGTCACATGGTTGGTGACATCCATGGTGGCGAGCATCGCGTCGCCGCCGTTGCGGATTTCCTGATCGGCGTTCTGGTAGCCAAAGCCGGCGAAGTAATCCGTGAGAGTGAATCCACGGAAGCCCCACTCGTCGCGCAGCACAGTGTTAAGCAGCGCGGGATTGGCACCGGCATAGGTCGGTCCAATGTAGTTGTACGCGGTCATCACAGCCTGCGCGCCACCGTCCTTCACCGCCATCTCAAACGGCTTGAGATAGATTTCGCGGATGGACTGCTCATTGGCCCAAGTAACCAGCATGGCGGTACGGTTGGTCTCCTGATCATTCAGCGCGAAGTGCTTGATGAAGGAATACACGCCCTGCGAACGGGCGCCTGCCACTTCGCCTGCCGCCATCACTCCGGAAAGCAATGCGTCTTCGGAGAAGTACTCGAAGTTGCGGCCCGAGAATGGGGAGCGGTGAATGTTCATACCCGGCGCATACCAGCCGTCGACGTGCATCTCACGCGCCATCTTGCCCAAGGTCTTGCCGAATTCGGTGGCGAGATCCTTGTTCCACGTGTTCGCGATGCCCACAGCGGACGGGAACGCGATGGAGCTGACACCGGTGAAGTTGTTGATGAGCGCAGCCGGGCCGTCAAGATCGGTGAGCTTGATCTTGCCGATGCTGTCGATTGCAGCGGTACCGTATCCGGCCATGGAGATCATGTTCTCCATGTCGTCAAAGGTCAGCTGGTCGAGCAGCTTGTCCCACTGCGGATCGTCGTAGTCCTTGCCGCGCAACTCGGCCAGACGCACGCCGTTCTTGGCGCCGGTGGTCGGCATCTCATCAGAAGAATCGTCGTGTTCGGATGGCTTGTAGATGTCGTTGTTGGTGAACTCCTTTTTGACCTCGTCCGACATGGACATGCTAGTGGGCGCGGCAACAGCTTCCTTGAGGTTGGCGAAGTGGTCGGCGCGGGACAGGTAGGTCACGTCGCCCTCGGCATCGTCGAACTGGTTGGTGGCCACGGTCTTGTCACCATCATGCGTGTTGTCTTCGGTGTCATACGTGATGGTCTCCGGCACGTTCACCGTAGCCGAATCGATCACCGTATGGGAATCGGACTGGATGGACACCTCATAGTCGCCCTGCTCCAGCACATACGCCTTCGCATCTTTGGAATCATAGGAGGCCATGTCATCATCATCGAACTCGATGCTCACGGTCTCGGACTCGCCCGGAGCCAATTCCTTAGTCTTCTCGAACGCCACCAGATTCACGGAAGCCTTCTCGATGCCGCCATCGGTGTACGGAGGGTTGTAGTACGCCTCCACCACATCCTTGCCGGCCACGTCACCAGTGTTCGTCACCGTGACATCGAACGATACCTTGCCATCCGCATACGTCACATCACCCATCTTCTGGTCGAACGTCGTATAGGACAGACCATAGCCGAACGGGTACTGCACCAGCTCGTCATAGTCGATGGCACCCTCGTCGGCCGCGGTCTCGTAGAACTTATAGCCCACGTAGATGCCCTCAACGTAGTTCACGAACGTCGGGCTGGACATGTACTCGCTGCCGGCAAAGCTCACCTTGGCGCTCATGTCCTCGACGTTGTCATACGGGAAGTTGCCGATGTTGTTCAGAGTAGGTGTGCTGCGCACGTCCTTGAGGAAGGTGTCGGAGGTCTTACCGGACGGGTTGACCTTACCGGCGAGGATGTCGCCCAACGCATTGAAGCCGGTCTGGCCTGCGGGCGGGCACCACAGCACGGACTTGATCTGCGGGTAGTTCGCGAGGAAGTCGAACTGAAGCGGATTAGAGCCGTTGTAGACCAGCGTGACCTTGTCGAAGTTCTTGGTGACCAGATCGAGCATATTGCGTTCGGTCTGGCTCAGCTGCAGAATGCTCTCGCCCTGCTTGTAGTCCTCATAATCCTTGGAATTGTTGACGTACGTGACGCCTTCCGCCTTCATGTCGCGCGGCAGATCGGCGTTCTCGCCACCGAAGCGGGTGATGACCACCATGGCCTCATCAGAGAACGACTTGGCGTCGGAGATCAGGGAATCGGAATACTGATCGGCCGGCACTTCGGGCAGGGTCCAATCCTGCTGGAACATGTTCAGCACCGGACGTTCGGCACGGTACTTGGTGTATAGGTCGGTCAGCGCGCTATTGGTTTCGAAGCCCGCCTGCTTCAGACCGCTGAGAATAGAGGCCATCGGATGTTCGTTCGACATGGAGCCGGAACCGGAGCCACCGAGAATCGGCTGCGTGGAGCCCCAACCGAACACATTAAGCTTGTTGGTGCCGGTGAGCGGCAGATTGCCGTCATTGTTCTGAAGCATGGTGACGGCCTCACCGTACAGCTCCTGCGCCTGCGCATTCGCCGTGGCGATGGTCTCGTCGCTCAGCTTGTACTTCTTGGCGGTGGCGTTGTTGAGCAGCGTGGCCATCGGACCCGTGAGCATCAACGCAATGGCCACCGTAGCAGCGACCAACACCACAAGCCAGGATTCGGAATGAATCAGCTTGCGTACACTGACATCCTTCACGGTCTTCTTGTTGACCGCAAAAGTAATGATAATCGCCGCGACCAACACCACGCCCAGTACCACGAGATACGGTACCAGCGAGCTCAGTACGGCAATCACGTCGGACATATTGATATCCAGCATGACCTGTTCTCCTATTCTTCTTTGTCCACGCGTGGGCCGCAATGTGCCAATCAGCCACTTTGCCGACAAGCCCTTGTCGCATCGACATCATTACGATAGGAATAACGGAACGAGACACACAGCGGACATCGCACGAGAGGTCAGAGTAAGCGCACGAATAGCAACGTGGCCCGTATAAGCAACCGATCAGCGCGGAATCGGCAATACGATAGATATCACAAAGACATTATGGTTGGCACTGATGGTCATTTCACCGTGATACTTGTGAACTTGCCATGAAATCGATTTCATACCGAAACCATGATTCACCGAATCTTTTTTTGAGGTGACCAACACCCCTTTGTTCATAATCGGAGCATAAGCATCGGCATAATAATTATCTTCACGAATTACCAATAATTGTTTTTCTGCAGCAACCGATATGTTGATAACTCGCTGACCGACATCGGCAATATGTTGCACACTTTCTATTGCATTGTCAATGATGTTACCGAACAGCGAGTATAAATCAGAACTATCCATGAATTTCAACTTGTTGCCATCAGCTATACAGGTAAATGTTATACCATGCGAAGAGCAATACAGACTTTTTTCAGTCAGCAACACATCGAGGGAATCATTACCAGTATGAAACATCGCATCGTAAATCCGTATGTTTTCCTGAACCTTGTTAATCATGTCGGATGTCGGTATCCTGCCATCATCGGCATACAGGGAACCCACCATTTTACGTATATCATGGCATCGCATATTGATTAGATCAATGTTCTCCTTGGCCAGTTCATAATGCTCGGCTTTGAGCCGATCAACCTGACGCATGGTCATCAAGTCGCTATACAGGCGGCTGTTCGCCGACGCGAACACCAAAAGAGCCAGCAGCAGTACTACGCAAATCGAGTCATACACATATCCCACTGTTTGTACTTCTAATGGTTTTTTCTGCACAAATACCATGCTGAACACCACCATAAGTACGATTGCGGCCATGCAGGCAGCAACCCAGCCTGTTCGACTTCTGGTCTTCTCTTCATCCACGGAAAAATTCCGCCCCACGCACAAGTATGCCAAACCACATACCACCAAAAGAATGGCCACAATTGTCACAGTGTACTGCCAGGACGGTGCACCCGCTGGCCACATATTCACCACCAAAGCAAACAGATTATATGATATATGCTGCAGCGAATATCCACCCACTACAATAATCATCGATTCCAGTCGAGTCACGCGGGCACAGCAGTGCAAAGCGACTGCCATAACAACGCAGCAAGTCACGAAATATGCTGATTTGATTGCGATTCCAGCTATTGAAATATCCTGCACATCCCACGGAAGAATAAACGGAACATACAGCATGTCAAGTATCAAAGCCGAAACTGGTAGTATCAATATCCTCCAAGATCTCCGCCACGATATATGAGCGCAAAACACCAGCATGCCAAGCAACAGTTGGAAAGTAACCAAAGTAAGCATTGCTCACCCTCCGTAATAGGCGGCGAGGGCCTGCATGAGGGGCTTGCGCTTGGAGCGGGAGACGGGCAGTGTGATGCTGTCTACCATCACACTGTCGCCTGTCACGGCTTTGACCCATTCGAGGTTGACTAGGCAGTAGCGACTGGCTGCAGCGAAATGCACGGGCTCAAGCAACGCCGCCGCTTCCTTGAGGCTGCTCCAAACCTTATAGGCGGTGTCGGCCGTGTGATAGATGACCTCGTGGCCGAGCACCTCCACGTAACGCACGTCATGCGAGGAGAGGAACTGGGTGCCGGTACCCACGGTCAACGGGATGGTGACGCCCTGACGCTTGGCGACCAAGTCCTCTACCTTGCGCATTTTCAGTGCGAATCCGAAGTAATCAATGGGTTTAACAAGGTATCCGATGGCATCCACGTCATACCCAATCGCCGCGTATTGGGCCATTTTGGTGGTGAATACCAACACCACATGGTCATCGATCTCACGTAGCCGGTGTGCCGTCTCGAGCCCATCGATGCCGGGCATTTCAACGTCCAGAAAAAGCGCGTCGAATCCTGCCTTGTAGCCATCCAGGAAAGCCTCGCCGTCCGCAAAGCGAGTGATTGCGTATTGGCTATGATCGCCGTCATAGTAGCGATCGATCATTTCCGACGTACGGTTGGCATCGGTATCGTCATCGTCGACGATTGCGATGTGAATCATCGGCAACCATCCCCCTCCTCTGAGCTGTGGAAGCCAGCAGCTCCTCTCATAGGCTCCATGAAGGTCTTCCCCGCTGGGAAACGCCAACGCGGATGCTTTCCCCCTCCAGTTTTGCATATGCGAAACGGCTCGCCCAAAGATGGTGCAAGCCGTTTCGTAATAGTGTCATCCAGTTTCAGCCAGGGTCCCCGTTGGAGCGCCTCGTCGGGGACAAGTCACAGGAATAGCGATGACTGCCCTCAGTCAGAGTCGCTGCCAGTTTCCCTGACAAGGGGAGCCAAAGGCCCTGATGACACATCGGGACACTCCGCCAACCGTCTGGCTCCCCTTACTAGGGGAGAGCCAGACGAGGCTTCGTCGATTCCGCAGCCGCTTAGGCCTCGGCGATCGGGGACGGGACGTCCGGAGCGCCGGCATCAGCAGTGGTAGCACCACTCTCAGCACCGGCCACAGCCAGCTTGCGACGCTTGAGGTACTTCTGGACGGTCAGAATCTCAAGACCGATCACCAGCACGGCGGTCACGCCCCAGACCACGTAGGTGATGGTCTTCCAGATCGGGGTCGGCACGTCCGGCTCGCCGTTCTCGTACAGCCAGCTGTTGGCGGCTGTGTAGAGGATGTTGTGCGAGGCGGTACGCATGGCCTTGATGGAGGTGGCGGACTTGTCGGTGATGTGGTTGGTCACGTCAGTGGTGGCGAGCATCACGTCGTTGCCGCCACGGATGGCACGATCAGCGTTCTGGTAGCCGTAGCCGCCGAAGTAGTCGGTCAGGACCATGCCACGGAAGCCCCACTCGTCGCGAAGGACGGTGTTGAGCAGACCGGCGTGGGAGCCGGCCCATTCGGTGCCGATGTAGTTGAAGGAGCTCATCACGGCGCCTGCGCCGCCTTCCTTGACACTCATCTCGAATGGCTTCAGGTAGATTTCACGAATCGACTGCTCGTTGGCCCAAGTGTTGAGCTCGCTCAATCGGTTCGTCTCCTGATCGTTCAGAGCGAAGTGCTTCATGAAGGCGTACACGCCCTTGGCCTGAGCACCGGCCACCTGCTGGGAAGCCATCGTGCCGGAGAGCAGGGCATCTTCAGAGAAGTACTCGAAGTTACGGCCTGCGAAGGCGTTGCGATGGATGTTCATGGCGGGGGCGTACCAGCCGGCGACATGCATGTCGTGGGCCATGTTGCCGATGCCGTCACCGAACTGCTTAGCGAGATCCTTGTTCCAAGTGCAGGCCACAGAGGTGGACGACGGGAAGCCGATCGAGCCAACGCCGGTGAAGTTGTTGTTCAGGGAGGCCGGGCCATCGACGTCGGTCAGAGCGATCTTGCCGATGGAGTTCACGGCCTGGGTGCCGTAGCCGCCGAAGGCGATGAGGTTGTCCATCTCGTCGAAGGTCAGCTGGTCGAGCAGCTGGTTCCACAGCGGATCGTCGTAATCCTTGCCGGTCAAATCGGCCAGACGGACGCCGTTCTTGGTGCCGGTGGTCGGCATCTCATCCGAATCGTTGTTGGTTTCGGAGGCCTTGTAGTTGGAGTTGTTACGGAAGTTGGCCTTGAGGTCCTCCGGCAGCGTGTAGGTGGCCGGGGCGGCAGTGGCCTTCTTGTAGTTGGCGAAGTGGTCGGCACGCGAGAGGTAGGTGATGCCGAGCTCGTCACCGGTCGCATCGTCGAACACGTTGGTGGCCACGGTCTTGTCGCCGTTGTGGGTGTTGGAGTCCGAGTTGTAGGTCACCGTATCATCCACGGTGATGGTCTTCTCGGCGATGGTCGTGTGGGAATCGGACTGGATGGAGATGTCGTAATCGCCCTTTTCCAGCACGTAGGCCTTCGCGCCCTTGGCGTCGTAGGAGGCCATGTCATCGTCGTCGAACTCGATCTTTACGGTCTCGGAGGCCCCCGGAGCGAGCTCCTTGGTCTTCTCGAAGGCCACAAGGTTCGTGGACGCCTTCTCAATGCCGCCGTTGGTGTACGGCGGATTGTAGTAGACCTCGACCACGTCCTTGCCGGCCTTGTCGCCGGTGTTGGTCACGGTCACGTCAAAGCTGACCTTGCCGCCGGAATAGGTCACGTCGCCCATCTTCTGGTCGAACGTGGTGTAGGACAGGCCATAGCCGAACGGGTACTGCACGTAGTCGTCGTAATTGATCGCACCCTCGTCTGCAGCGGTCTCCCAGTACTTGTAGCCCACGTAGATGCCCTCGACGTAGTTGACGAACGCCGGGGAGGTCTCGCCTTCCTCGAAGTTCTCGGTCGGGAATTCGCTCATGTTGTCGTACTTGAAGTTGCCGAAGTTGTTATAGCTCGGCTGGGTGGTCAAATCCTTGACAAAGGTATCGGAAGTCTTGCCGGACGGATTGGTCTCGCCAGCAAGCACGTCACCGAGGGCCGAGAAGCCGGTCTGGCCGGCGGGCGGGCACCACAGCACGGACTTGATCTGCGGATACTGATCGACGAAGCCCAGTTCGAACGCGTTTGCACCGTTGTAGACGACGGTCACCTTGTCGAAGTTCTTTGTGACCAGATCGATCATGTTCTTCTCGGTCTGGCTCAGCTCCAGGAAGCTCTCGCCGTCCTTGAAGTCCTCGTAATCCTTGGAGTTGTTGGTGTAGGTGATGCCCTTGGCCTTCATGTTGAGAGGCAGATCGGCACCCTCGCCGCCCACACGCGTGATGACCACGACGGCCTCGTCGGAGAAGCTCTTGGCCTGGGAGATCAGCGAGTCGGAATACTGGTCGGCCGGCACCTCAGGCAGGGTCCAATCCTGCTCGGCCATGGCCACGACCGGACGGTCGGAACGATAGTCGGTGTACAGCTTGCTCAGGTCGGCGTTGGTCTCGATGCCGGCCTCCTTGAGTCCGTCAAGCAGGGAGGTGGTCTCGTAGTTCTGGTTCATCGAGCCGGAACCCGTACCGCCATAGACCGGATTCGTAGAGCCCCAGCCGAACACGTTGACCTTCTTGTTGGCCAGCGGCAGGTTGCCATCCTCGTTCTTGAGCATGGTGATGGCCTCGGCCTGAATCTCCTTGGCCAGCTTGCTGGCGTTGGAGATGGTGGTCTGCGAAAGTTCGTACTTGGTGGCGGTGGCGCTGTTGAGCAGCGAAGCCAGCGGGCCGAACAGCATCATGGATACCGCCACGACCACGGCGACCAGGAACACCAGCCAGGACTCGGAGTGGATAAGCTTGCGGGTACCTACGTTCTTGACGGTCTTCTTGTTGATGCCGATGGTCAGCGCAAGCGCCAACACCAGTACAACGCCGATGGCGATGAGCTGCGGCATAACCGAGGCGACGACATTCCAGACGTCGCTCCAATTGATGCTAAGCATGGTTCTCCTCCTTGATTCTTACTGTCGCGGCATGGCTTCGATACCGTTATCGAGGCCTTGTGCGGATGGCCGGGCACTGCCCTTGCACCTTGCCGTCCGTGGGAACGTCCGCTTGGCTCACCATTGGGTCGCTTCGCTGACACGTCCTTGATGCCGATGACCTTAGATTCTCAGATTTGCGCCGACCGGATGCGCCGATACACCCATCCTGTCATTTCACGCGCATAATCTGCTACCACATGCACGCCGGCAACACCTTGTTCACCGCGTAAACGGCACTATTAAATACGTAAACGGCATGCATCGCCGCCGCACCACGCCGCCGCACCACGCCCCACGGTGTAGGGAACGGTCCACCGTGTAGGGAAAATCCCACCGTGTAGGGAGAAAAATTTTACCATCCGCGGAATAAAGCCATTTTGCATCCCTACACCATGGGATTTTCCCTACACGGTGGGCAATTCCCTACACCGTGGGACAATCCCTACACCGTGGGCCAGCAGCGACACCGCCGGGCACTGTAGAAGGCACAACGTGACGCCAAGGGCCCGGCGATGTTCACCAACCGGTATCACAGCACGCCCTCGATGAAGCAGAGACATGCCTCACCGGCACCGCAACTCACGATTAACAACACGATGCCCTCGATGAGGCAGGGACATGCCCTTTGCTCTGTAGACATCTCTGTAGACGTCATCCGCAGGTATCACGGCACGCCCACGTTTGCACGGCTAGGATGGGGACCATGAGCGATCTGAACGCATTGAATCTCGAACCCGGCGAAATCGTAGGCGGCTATACGCTGATTTCACGTCTCGGTTCGGGTGCCATGGGTTCGGTGTGGCGCGTGCGCGACGATGGCGGCGCCTACTACGCGATGAAGATACTGCGCGACTCGCTCGCCGAGGAGTCCGAGGATGCGTCAGGATCCGGCATGCCCGGCTCCGGCGCGTCCGTCGAGCAGGACCCCAATCTCAAACCGGACGTCACCCCGCGCGAGCGTCTGCGCCGCGAGGCCATGGCCCTGAAGAAGGTCAATCATCCGGGCGTGTGCGGCATCGTGGATATGGAACTGGACGATTCGCTGGCATTCATCGTCACCGAACTCATCGAGGGGCGCAACCTCAAGGACGACGTGGCCGTGAACGGCCGCTACATCGGCGACGGCCTCGAACGCCTGGCCCGCAAGCTCATCGAAGCGGTACGTGCCGTACATGCGGTCGGCATCGTCCACCGCGACATCAAGCCCACCAATGTGATGGTCTCGGCATCCGGCCCGGTGCTCGTCGATTTCGGCATCGCGATGGGCGAGGGCGAAAGCCATGTGACCCGCACGGGTCTGGTGATGGGCACGCCCGGCTTCATCGCCCCGGAAATCATCGAAGGCGCGGAATCGGACGAGGCGACCGACTGGTGGTCGGTGGCGTCAGTGCTCGCGTTCGCCGCGACCGGCGCACCCGTGTTCGGCACCAAGCCGATGATGGCCGTGCTGGAACGCGCGGCCTCCGGCAACGCGAATCTCACCGGTCTTCCGGCCGGTACGCTTGCGGCCTTCCGGTCGGCGCTGAACCCCGACCGGGCGAAGCGTTGCACGCCGGAACAGCTGTTGCAGGCCATCGCCCTGGACGCGCTGAATCCCGCCGCCTGGCAAGGCGCGCAGGCCGGCCCGTTCGGAGCCGGGGCAATCGTCGGAGGCGCCGCCATCGCAGCCGGTAGCACCAATGGCAGTGATGCGGCCGAGGCGATGCGCCCTTTTGGCCCAAGCCTCTCCGCCACGAAGGCGACGCCGGATTCTGATTCGGGGCTTGATCCCGGTGTGGAATCCTCGGCGCATGCCGCCACCGGAACGCGCGGAATCGCCGCAAAGCACGGAATCGACCTCGACAATCCGCGCACCATCTGGCGCGCGCAGGATGACGCCGACATCATCCGCACCGAGGCGTTGGCCGCCGGTCCGCCGCCACCTCCAATGACCATGATCATGACGACGGCCGCGCCAGCGCCAGCACCAGCACCAGCACCAGCACCAGCACCAGCACCAGCGAGCGCATCGCACCCTGCCGACGCATATGCCCGGTCGGCGCGCACATTGGTGGGACGGGCAGGACAGGCATCATCCCCGAGCCCTGAGTCGACCGAAGTCCATGCCGGGCGCGGCGTGGCCGGCACGACGCCCATGCCGCGGCCCGCCACGCCGCCATCGACCACCCCCATAAGGCCGCAGCCGGCGCAATATGACTCCTCCGATCCGTTCAACCCGCAATACGGAACGACCGAGCCCCCGTTCGGTTCGAATGACAGTCGGAGCGCCGATTCGTATGGGCCGTACAGTCAATATGGTCAATACAACCAGTACGGCCAGCACACCCCATACGCCCGTCCCACCCAGCCGTACGGGCAGTACGCGACAGCACCGGACGCGCAGCCCACCGTCGCCGACCCGTCCATCCGACCGGCCCTGCAGCGCATGATCGACCACACCGCGCAGGTCTCCCCCACCGAAGCCTTGGTACAGGCGCAGTCCGCACCCAATCCGTCGGACATCCGCCGCAACGCATACCTCAGCATCGGCACGATGCCGCTGTGGTTCATCGCCCTGCCACTGGCCGCATTAACCGCGAACCTGCCGGTCATCGCCCTGTTCGTCGCCGCGGCGATGCTCTGGCTGATGCTGACGCTTGCCTGTGACGCCAGCTCGCAACTGGATCGAGAAAGCAAGCGCGGCGGCGAGCGCAAAGGCTCTGATTCCCTGGTCCGCGCAGCCACCTTGCCGTGGCATCTGCTCAAAGGACTGCTGCTGACACTGCCCAGAATGGCCCTTATCACCGTCATATGCGCGGTTGGGTCGGCCATCGCCGCGATGCTGCTGAATCTACCCGTGGAGACCGCCCAACTGCCCATCGGCCCGTGGTCCCTGCCGATGCCCATCTTCACCGATATACCGGCGTCCGCCTCCGGGCTGACGTTGGCTGGATTCATGGCCGCAGGATGGCTGGTCACCGTATTCGGCCCGCAATCCGCAAACATTCGGCTGGGTGCCGGCGTATTACGCGGCATCCGGAAAGGGACCGCGTTGCGCAAGGATGGCATTACGGCGGCCGGAGAGGCATTGCTGACCGACACGGCTCAGGCCCCCGCCCCGGCGGCGCACGCGGCACCGGTCATCGGCCCGAATGGACTGCCCGTCGTACGGCCGGCACCGGCATCTACCGGCAACGCCGGGTCCAAGGGTGGCCGACGCGACACCGTGCTGTTCGCCATCTGGCTGGTCGTCACCGTGGCCATGATCGCGATGCCGTTGGCCGGCAATCCAATCGACTGGACGCCGCTGGTGTGAGCGGTGTGACACAGTGTGCCATTCGGATGGCACAGCCAGTGCGGGGATAAGCCCGCGAATACGCCACTTTTACCTGAAATTCATCTTGGATGCGCTCTGAGCGCAGTCCTCCTCAGGGCCGGACATTATGATGGGCCACATCCATCGAACTGTTTCAGGGGGATATTCATGGCAGATCCAAAGCGTCAGGCCAAGCGTGTCACGCGCGCCGAGCGCCGTGCGGCAGAGGAGGCGGCACAGCGAGCCAGGGCCGAGCAGGCGGCCAAGGAACGCAAGCAGCAGACCATCATCGGCATCATCGTGGTGGCCCTCGTTGTGGTGCTGGTGGCGGTCGGCGGATTCTTCGTCTACCGCGCCATCACCAACAGCAGCTCCAGCGCCAGCGGCGATGTCAACGAGGCCTACAGCAAGCTCGAGGCCGTGGACACCAAGCCGGCCAAAGCCGACGACAAAGCCGGCTTCCTCGTCTCCGACAAGGGCTACGGCCAGAAGGTGGAGGGCGTACCCACCGTCGGCATCTACATGGAACCGCTGTGCCCGGGCTGCGCCGCCGTGAACCAGCAGCTCGACCCCACACTCGTCAAGCTCATGGACGCCGGACAGCTCAACCTCGAGCTGCACTTCCTCAACTTCCAGGACAACAAGAGCTCCGACAACTACTCCAACCGCGCGTTCAACGGCGCGATCTACATCGCCGAGCACGACGACGATCCGAACCATCTCATGGACTACCTGTACAACATCTACGCCTCGGACTTCCAGCCCGGCGAGCTGTCGAACTATGTGCCGGTCGATAACAGCAAGCTCGAGGAACAGGCCGTCAAGGCCGGTGTGAGCAAGGATGTGGCCGCGGCCGCGTTCAGTGGCAAGAACGAGTACGTGGATTGGCTCACCGCCTCGAACAACTACACGGTGCTGCGCCCCGAGCTGTTCTCCACGTCCGGCGTGTTCTCCTCCCCCACGCTCACCATCAACGGTGAATACTGGGCTCTGAGCCAGATTTCCGCAGCGGACACCACCATGGTCGACGGCTTCCTCAAGGCCGTGGGCCTCAGCTCCGATCAGGTGGGCGTGGAGGGTAAGCTGCCCTCCATCGGCGCCGACGGCAAGCCGATCAGCCTCACCGCCTGATTCGTCTTACGGCGGCATCCGTCACAGCGGGTGCCGCGGCATCGCCCCACGATGCGGCGGCACCCCCGACACAGGCACCCCGAACTCGGGGACTGCTGGTATGCTATTCAGTTGTTCCAAACGGTTGACGTTGGGCAACACGCCTCTTTAGCTCAGATGGCCAGAGCGGCCGCCTTGTAAGCGGCAGGTCGTCGGTTCGATCCCGACAAGAGGCTCGTCGCGTAAGAAAAAAGCGTATGATTGATATGCGTGGTTTTTCTGCGCACTGAATTCTTGCCTTGAGTAAGTAATCCAGGAGCCTTCCCCCAACTATGGGCTTCCTGGAGTAGGGCGGAGCGTCCCCCCAACTAGCTCCGCACCTTCAGGGGGCGGGAACATCCCCTTCTCTCCCGCCCCCTTCTTCTTTATCTCTTTATGTCGAAAAGATCCGCAGTTCAGTTCCCCGGGCTCTTGAGAGCACTTCGGCACCCCGGTCCCGTAACGCACGCGCGAACATCGCGAAGCACGAAGCGCAAGGCTGCAATCAACGGTGTAATCGCCGGACGAACCGGGCAGGAATGGTGACGGTGACCGGCCGAGGCGGCCGCGCGGCAGCCCCAACCATTACGATGGTGGCGTAGATCTTCGGTACGACAGGAAGGAAAGCATGGCACGGCGTTGGACCCCGCAGCGGTTTGTTGCACTGCGTCGCATCCGCGTGATTGCCAGCGTTCTGGCGCTGAGTCTGGCCATGGGCGGTACGTTCGCCTTCACCGCCCGCAAAACCGTGGCGCTGAGCGTCAACGGCCAGACCACGCAGGTCACCACCTATGCCATGACGGCCTCGCGTCTGTTGCAGGAGCAGGGCATAGACGTCAAAACGCACGATATTGTGGAGACGTCCTCCGGCAATCGACTGGAGGATCATGCCGTAGTCACCGTTCGCTCCGCTTATCAGACCACCATCAATATCGACGGCGTGTCCGTGCCGTTCTGGACCGTGGCCACGAGCGCCGACCAGCTGCTCGGCTTCTTCCAGGAAAACGAAACGAACGCCGCCAAAATCACCGTCGACATCAAAAACGTGTACAACCAGCTCACCGGCGGGTTGGTCATCAATCAGCAGGGCCCGGTGACCGTCATCGCGGACGGCAAGAGCTCCGTGGCCCCCAACGGCAAGCTGCCGGCGGCCTCCATCCTCGATTCCAAAGGCATCGTGCTGGGTAAGGAGGATCGCGTCAGCGTCGAGAAGGACGGCGACAAGACGATTCTGCGCGTGCGGCGCGTGACCCATGGCGAGGAGACGCGCACCGTCGCCATTCCGTTCTCCACCCGCACCATCGTGGACAGCTCCCTCGCCCCCGGTACGACGGAAATCCGCCAGCAGGGCGTCAACGGCCAGAAGACTCAGGTGTACGACGTCACGTACGTGGACGGCGTGGCCGAGTCGGAAACACTGAAATCCGAAACCGTGACCACGATGGCCATCGATCAGATCATCGCCGTCGGGCCGTCTTCGTCAGCCAACAAGGGTAATTCCGAATCGTCGAATAGCGGCAACGGGTCCGGGACCGGCAACAGCACCGGCTCGAATGGGACCGGAAGCGGGAACGACACCGGCGACAACAGTGGGACAGGCAACGGCTCCGGCAACGGCGGTGATTCCAGCAATTCCGGCAACACCGGCAACGGCAACACGGATAGCAACGGCTCGAACGGAAACGGCTCCGGCAACGAATCGAACAACGACGGCAACGCCAGCGACGAGCCCTCCGATGGTGGCGACAACGCCACCCCAGAGCCGACACCGACACCGACACCGACACCGACACCTTCGCCGGACCCCGCCCCGTCGGGCCGTCTCTGGCATCCGACCCCGGCGCAGGCGCAGGCCTACGCCTCGGGAGCGGCGGCACAGCGCGGCTGGACCGGCAATGAATGGGACTGCCTGGTCAAACTGTGGACGCGCGAGTCGAGCTGGCTGTGGTATGCCGAAAACGCCAGCTCCGGGGCCTACGGCATCCCGCAGGCCCTGCCGGCCGACAAAATGGCCGCGTTCGGCGCCAACTACCGCGATGACGCCGCAGTGCAGATCGACTGGGGTCTGGCGTACATCGCCGAGCGCTACGGCAGCCCGTCGGTGGCCTGGCAGCATTCCGAAGACGTCGGCTGGTACTAGTCGGCCAGCCCAATCCCCGGCAGCGAGAAGACCCAGCCGCACGAATCCGCCCGTCATATGCCGGGCAATCATCAAAGGACAGACTTGGACAGACTTATGGAAACCGAAACCACCGCCGCCCCGACCGCATCCGCCGCCGGCCGCCTTTTGGGCGCCGCGGACATCCGTCGCATCGCGGACGAGGCCGGCGTCAGCCCGACCAAGAAGTTCGGCCAGAATTTCGTGATTGATCCGGGCACGGTCCGCCGCATCGTGCGTGAGGCGGGAGTCACCGCCGCCGATCATGTGATGGAGGTCGGTCCCGGCCTTGGCTCGCTGACTCTGGCGATTCTGGAGACCGGCGCCACGATGACCGCCGTCGAGATCGATCCGCCGCTGGCCGAGCGCCTGCCGGACACCGTGGCCGAGTTCATGCCCGACGCCACCGGACGCCTCACCGTGGTCAACCGCGACGCGCTCACGGTGACGCCGCAGAACGTGCCCGATTTCAATGACGACCGGTCGTTCACCTTGGTGGCGAATCTGCCGTACAACGTCGCCACACCGATTCTGCTGACCCTGCTCGAACGGTTCGATAACCTCGGCTCATTCCTGGTGATGGTGCAGAAGGAGGTGGCCGACCGCCTCTCCGCCAAGCCCGGTTCCAAGATCTACGGCACCCCGAGCGTCAAACTCGCCTGGTATGGCACCGCCGAGCGTGTGGGCACCATCGGTCGCAACGTGTTCTGGCCGGCGCCGAATGTGGATTCCGCACTGGTCAAGTTCACCCGCTACGCCGCCGACGATCCGGCGGCCCCGGATTCCGGCCCGGACGCCGCCGACCGCAAGCTCACGTTCAAGCTCATCGACGCCGCCTTCGGCCAGCGCCGCAAGACCCTGCATGCGGCATTGAAGCAGCTGGTGCCGTCCGACGTGTTCACGGCCGCGAACATCGACCAGACCCGCCGCGGCGAAACGCTGACCATCGAGGAATTCGCCACCCTGGCCAAGGCGCTGCGGGCCACCGAAGCCGCAGGAGCCGCCACCGAGGTGGCACGGTGACCGCGGTGATGACCCGCCCGATGCGGAACGCGGATGGGCGGACGGCCGCTAGCACTCCGACATCGGAGCGGGAATCGACGGCATCCCAACCGACGCGCAAGCCCAAATCTGATCGTGCGAACGGATCCGACGACGGCAGCATCACGGGCAGCATCACGGTGAGCGTGGATTGCCCCGCCAAGACCAACCTCACCCTTGAAGTCGGCCCCGTCCACGCCGAATGGGGAGGCCGCCACGAGTTGGACACCATCTATTGCGCGGTGGGCGTGTACGATACGGTGACCGCCTCGGCAAAACGGGCGGGCACCGGGTTCTCATTGGACCTCACGGGCGCCCATCTGGGCGATCTCGCAGCTTCGGACAGCGACATGCGCCGCAATCATGCGGTGTTGGCGTTGTTCGCCATGGCGAAGGCCGCCGGCCGCACCCCGGACGTGGCCCTGACCATCACCAAACGCATCCCCGTGGGCGCCGGCCTCGGCGGCGGATCGGCGGATGCCGCCGCCACCATACTGGCCGTCAACCGTCTGTGGGGATTGGGCTGGCCCATCGAACGGCTGCGCGGCATCGCCGCCACGCTGGGCGCGGATATGCCGTTCTGCCTGACCGGAGGATTCGCGCACGGCACTGGATACGGCGAGCAGATCGAGGACATCGCCTTCGACTCGTCGGTCGGGCGCAGCCTGATCGCCCAAGGATTTGCCGGCGAGGTACTCATCGGCGCCTATCAGTCGCAGTTGCGCACGCCGGACGTGTATCGCCAGTTCGATGCCTTGAGCGCGAGGGCCTGTGACGCCCCCGCGAATCGCAATCATCTGCAGTCCGCGGCAATCGACCTGCATCCGCGTAGCGGGCAGGCGATCGACGCCGCCGCACGGGCCGGCGCACACCATGCGTTCGTTTCCGGCTCGGGCCCGTCCGTGGTGGCGTTCGTGGCCGATGACGCCGTCGCTGCCAAGGTGATCGACGCTTGGCGCGGCGACGGTCTGGTGGACCGGATCATCCGCGCGAAGGCCCCTGCCAAGCCCATTATCGGCGTCAGGCAGTGACGCTAAGGTAGCAACAAGCCACAACCCCAGAAGGAAGTCGAACGATGACGCAACAGGTATACGAACGTGAGGCTCGCAAGGCGTATGTACGCCGCCGTCAGACCGTCGTGTTCTCCATCACCGGAACGGCGCTGGCAATCATCCTCGTCGTCGCGCTGATGTTCAATTTCCACCTGTTCGGACTGGGCGCGTACGTGACACCCACCACCGAGCCGAATTACGGCAACGTGGCCCCCTGCGCCGTGGCTGGCAAGGACGGCAAGGCCAAGTACGTGGCCAATGGCTCGGTGGGCATTCGAGTGCTTAACGGCACCGCGCATCTGGGATTCGCCAAGGCCGTGGGCGGCGCGCTGACCAAGCGCGGATTCAGCGTACAGTTCATCGGCAATTATCAGGTGAAGAAAATCGTCAAGGGCAAGCCGGTGATGGAGAACGTGTCCAACGTGGAGCGCACGACGATCTACTTCGGCAAGAACGCCGTCAACGAGGCCTATACGTTGGCCGGCAACTTCACCGATGCCACGATGATCATGACGGCCCGCGAGGACCAGCTTATCGATGTGGTGCTCGGCGCCACGTTCACCGATCTGCAGGATGAGGACGCTTCCCCGCAGGAGGGCAAGGAAATCACCAATGTCGAAGGCTGCAAGGCCGCGGACAAGATGACCAACCTGCCGGCAGACACCGACCACACCGCCTACACCGCGCAGCAGACCCAGCAGCAGTAAGCCGTTACGCGCAGTATGATGCACGCGCAGTACATACGAAGTAAGGGTCCGTGAGGACCCTTACTGGTATTCGCGCTACTGTTCCGTGACTTCGGCGTACCAGCGCTTGAGTTCGGCCACGGCCACGTCATGGTCGACCGGGCCGTTATCGAGACGGTAGTCGAGCATGTGCTTGTAGGCGCGCCCGACCATCGGCCCCGGCGCAAGCCCCAGAAGCTCCATGATCTCGTTGCCGTCCACGTCGGGACGGATCGCGTCGAAGTCCTCTTTCTTCTTAAGTTCGCGGACGCGCTCCTCCATCTCATCCATGGCATCGGAGAAGATCTGCGCCTTGCGCTTGTTCTGCGTGGTGGCGTCCGCCCTCGTCAGCCGGTTGAGCCGTTCGTACAGGTGCCCGGCGTCCTTGACATACCGGCGCACGGCCGAATCGGTCCATGGCTCGTCCACATACCCGTGGAATCGCAGATGCATGTTCACCAGTTCGGAGACGTCTTCGATGAGATGATGATCGAACCGCAGCGCCTTCAACCGCTTGCGGGTCATCTTGGCGCCCACCGCATCGTGATGGTGGAAGCTCACCTTGCCGCCCGGCTCGAACTTGCGGGTCTTCGGCTTGCCGATGTCATGCATCACGGCCGCAAGACGCAAGGTCAGGTCCGGGGCCGGCACCGGACCGTCCGGACCGGTTTCCAGTGCGATCGCGCGTTCCAGCACGATCATCGTGTGCTCGAAGACGTCCTTGTGCCGGTGGTGTTCGTCAATCTGCAGCTGCAGGGCCGGAATCTCCGGGAAGACGATGTCCGCCAGCCCCGATTCGACCAGCGCCTCGAGGCCGGCGCGCGGACGGTCGGACAGCAGAAGCTTGGTCAATTCATCGCGCACGCGTTCCGCGGAGACGATGTCGATGCGGTCACGCATGGAGGTGATGGCCTCGGCGGCATCCGGCGCGATCGTGAAACCCAGTTGGGCCACGAATCGCACCGCGCGCATCATGCGCAGCGGATCATCATCAAAGGACTGGCGAGGGTCGACCGGCGTACGCAGCACGCCTTTGGCCAGATCATTCGCGCCGCCGAACGGATCGACGAACTCGAGGTCCGGCACGCGCAACGCCATCGCATTGACGGTGAAGTCACGGCGGGACAGATCGCCCTCCAAAGTGTCGCCGTAGTTGACCTCGGGCTTGCGTGAGTCGGGATCGTAGGTGTCGGACCGGTAGGTGGTCACCTCCACCTTCACTTCGGTACCGTCCGGGCGACGGCGCATCGCGCCAAGCGTGCCGAACTTGCGGCCCATGTCCCAGAAACCGTCATGCCCCCAGCGTCGCAGGATCGGCTCGAACTGTTCAGGCCGCGCGGATGAGCAGAAGTCCAGATCGTGACTGTGCCGATGCAACAGCAGATCCCGCACCGGTCCGCCGACCAAAGCCAGCTCGTAGCCCTGTTCGGCGAACATCCTGCCAAGTTCGATGGCTTCGGGCCATACTTCGAAATCCAATGGGCACTCCCCCGTTCGCGACGTTTTTCTGCCCTACCAGCATACCGTTACCCCACCTGCACACGGGATTGAGTATGGTGGAGAATATGATTACGCCCGCCGACTTTGCCCGCATGCTGCGGCAAACACCTGATTCGGCGGATAACCGTACCCAAGACCAGCTGCTGTACACCTCCGAAACTCCGCGGCATTCCGCCGATTCCTCGCCGAACACGCGTCCGCGCGACCCGTCCGTCAGCGTACGGCCGACCAGCGCCGCGACGGAGTCCGCCGACGATGACGACGTTGCCAAGGCAGCCGATTCCGCATCCCATCCGTCGCGTTCGTCCATTATTCGACCCGCATCCCAAACCGATGGTCCGGCGGGTCAACCGATGATGCGCCCGACGATTCATCCCACGCCTGCCACCGTATTCGGCATGCGGGCCACGGTGACCATCGCCACCGCCAACGGCACTATCGAGGGGCAGGCCGAAGGCATCGCCGGCGAGACCGGCGCCATTGCCGCGGCACTCGCCACCGGCGTCCCGATCGAAGACGCGGACACGGCCGTTCCGGGGACTCTCGCCGCCGAGACAAGCGGTTCGCCGGCGAGCCATGAAACCGGTCTCGCCGGTTCGGTCGGCCTAGAGAGCCTTGACGACTTGGACGGACTTGCCGACCTTGCCGAACCATCGATGTCGCCGACCCTGACCTCGGCAGCGGCGGCATCGGCAGCGGCAACCACGGTCGCGGCTGGGCAGATCGCCATCAACGGCCCGACACCGGCCACGGTGTTCGGCCGACTCCGCCATGCCGGAATCACGTACGGCCCCGGCACCGGCGTTGCCAAGGACGGCGCGCGGCGCGCCCTGCCGACGGCGGATTCCGACATGCCGTCCCCTGCACAGTCCCCTGCACCCGTGCAGACGCCCAGCGGCCCGACACCGGCCATGATGCCGCAGCGTCGCGCCTCGGACGGCCCGACCACCTTCGCCTCGCTGGACGCACAGGAACTACCGGTCGTACGCGAGTATTCCGCCGGCGGTCTCATCTTCGACAAGCACAACCGCGTGGCGATCATCGCGCGGCATTCCCGTTCCGGTCATCTTGAATGGTGCCTGCCCAAGGGGCACATCGAGAAGGGCGAGACCCCTCAGCAGACCGCCGTGCGTGAAGTGCACGAGGAGACCGGCATCCTGGGCGAGGTCATCGATTCCATCGCCACCATCGACTACTGGTTCACCGGCACCACGCAACGCGTGCATAAGCTGGTTCATCACTTTGCGCTACGGCAGACCGGCGGCGAGCTGACAGTCGAAGGCGATCCGGATCATGAGGCCGAGGACGCCATTTGGGTTCGATTCGACGATTTGGACGATGTGCTGAGCTACCCGAACGAGCGTAAAATCGCATGGCTGTACGCCAGGAAGAAGAACAGGCAGGCAAACGAGTGAATCTACCCGCAGTATTACGACGTCACGGGCTCCTCGCGCGCACGCTGATCGTGCTGCTCGCGTTCGTGGCGCTGGTGGCGTCCCCGCTCCCCGTCCATGCGGATGACACGGACGATCCGACCGGCTCAAGTCAGATCGATGGGTCCGGTGACGCCGGCGACATCGGCAACCGGCCCAAACAGTCCCTCACCATCGAGCGAAGCACGGCGGTGGTCACCGATTCGTCGGGATTCCATGTGACGGTGATGGTCGCCAACAACGACGACAAGCCCACACCGGCCGGACGGCTTGACGTCAGCGTCAACGCCCTGTTCACGTTCGTGTCGCGCACGGATATCCAAGCCTGGGCCGAGGGGGACGCGCCGATTCCCACGCCGGACGGGCTGGGCTCGGTGCAAGTGCCGGTCATCGCCCCCGGCTCGACCATCTCCGTCACGCTTGATGTGCCGTCCAACCATCAGGGGCTTGCGGCCATCAGCACATGGGGGCCCAAACCGTTGTTGATCTCCTATATCGCCGATGGGCAAATACTCACCAACCTGACGAGTTTTCTGACGCGATCGGCGGATGGGCTTGACACCGCGCAAACGCCGGCCATGAACCTTACCGTGGCCATGCCGTTGACCGCGGACGGATGGCAGGCCGATACCGATGCGGTGGATGCCCTTATCGCCGACAAGAACGGCACCGGCACCACCAATGGCACCAATGGCAACGCCACCAGCAGCGGCAAGCCCGGTACGATCGGCGGCAACAGTAACGGCAACGGCAACGGATCTTCGGATGCCGGCGCGAACTCGGGCTCGAGTACCGGCGGCAACGACGCAGCATCCGGCAACGGCAGCACAGGGAACAGCGGAAGCAGCGGAACCGCCGGAAACAGCACCGGCTCCGGCAAGACCGAATCCACCAAGACCGACCCGCAACCCGTGACGCTGTCCGAGCAGGAGGAGGATTCCGCCCACACGCTGATGGAGGTCGCCGAGCGACACCGCAACCTGCAGGTGGTGGCCGATCCGCTGTATCTGCGCGCCGCGAACATAGAGCCGATTATGGCCGGCATCATGCAACCGGCCGATTTCGACATCACCGCCTACACCGCCATAGGCAACGAACGGGCGTACCGGAAGGCCGGCGTGGACGAGGCGCAATGGAATGCCGACCAGGCCAAGGCACTGGTCAATGGCAATTCCGTCACCACCTATGCTTGGCAGGGCAACGCCGGCTGGTCGCTCAAGGCCCTGACCAAGGCCCGCGAGCAGGGGTATTCCACGGTGATTGCGGACGATTCGTTCGACGCGGAAACCACCGATACCGTGCACACCGGCACCTATGTGGTCAACACCTCCGCCGGTGACGTGACCGTGCTCAAGGAGCAGGCGGAGCTTAGCGCATTGGCCCACGGGCAGGCCACCAGCAAGGACGCCGCCGGCGAGACCAGCGACGCCGGCCGACTGGCCCGGCTTCTGGCGCAAAGCGCGTTCTATCAGATGGAACAGCCGTATACCGCGCGCAATCTGCTCATGACCTTCTCCCGAGCCAGCTCGTCCGGATGGGTCGATCAGGTGATGGGCGCTCTGGAACAGGCCTCCTGGTTGCGTCTCACCGATCTTGAGACCATGGCGAAGACCGAACCGTACAGCGTCAGCGACACGGTCAACCTCAGCGACGCCGCCACCGATGCATCCGCGCAATCCGGTACGCGAACCGTGCTGGATCAGTTGAACGGCAGTCGCAAGGACATCCTGCGCTTGGGCGAAGCGGTGCTGAAGCAGGGCGTGGACTCCGATTCCCCCGCGCTCGACCCGCAGGCCCTCGCCCGTCAGGACGCCAAGGACACGGCCTCGCGCAACGGCGACCCGACCGAGTGGGTGGCCTCCCTGCTTGCGGCCCACGATGACTTCGCGCTGCACGCGTTATCCGGCACCAGCCGAAACGACACCGCCCAACGCATGGTCAACGCCACGCGCGCCATGGCGGACACGCTGCTGGGCAAGGTGTCCATCACCCCGTCCGAATCGGTGTCGGTATTCAGCGAGTCCGCGAAGATGCCGGTGACCATCAGCAACAAGCTTCCCTATGCCGTCAGCGTCACGGTGAATTCCATCACCGATTCCATGCAGATCGTGACCTCGCGGTCCACCACCGTCGACGTCCCGGCGAATGGCGAGGCGCAGGTCTCCTTCACCATCCGCGTCTCCACCTCCGGATCGACCACCGCCCATGTCTCGCTCGCCGATCGCGACGGTCGCGCCTTCGGCAACGTGCAGGACACCACCATCACCAGCGTGATGCGCATCAGCGATATGAGCGGTTTCGTCATCATCGGCTTCGCAGTGTTGTTGGGCATCATGGGCCTGTGGCGTCAGTTCAACCGTAAGAAGGATCCCGACGAATGAGTTCCACCGTTGGCCGTAACTCCTTGATCATGGCCACCGGCACCGCGGCATCCCGCGTGACCGGTCAGCTGCGCACGATTCTCCTGGCTGCAGCGATCGGTACCACCGGTCTGGCCGCGAACGCCTATCAGGCGGGATCGATGATTCCGCAATCCGTGTTCACTTTGGTGTCGGGCGGCATCTTCAATGCCGTGCTGGTGCCGCAGATCGTGCGCACGATGAAGGAGAAGGACGCTCAGGAACGACTGAACCGACTTATCACACTGGCCATCGGACTGCTGCTGGTCATGACCCTGATCATGGCCGCCGCGGCACCGTTGCTCACGCTGCTGTACGTAGGCGGCGACGATCATCAGATGATTGCGCTGACCACCGCGTTCACGCTCTGGTGCATGCCGCAGGTGTTCTTCTACGGCTTGTACACGGTGCTGGGGCAGATTCTGGCCGCACGCGATCATTTCGTCACCTATGCATGGAGCTCCACCGGAGCGAATGTGATCAGCTGTGCGGGCTTCGCCGCGTTCATCATGCTGTTCGGCAAAGCCAACGAGCAGCCGCTCGATTTCTGGACCGCCGACAAAATCGCGTTGACGGCCGGCACTTGGACGCTGGGCGTGGCGTTTCAGGCGCTCATTCTGTTCCTGCCGCTGGCTCGCATCGGGTTCAAGTACCGGCCCAGTTTCGGCCTGACCGGCTTCGGCCTCAAGGCTATGGGACCGGTGGCGCTGGGCTCGCTGGGCGTGGTCATCACCAGCGAAATCTCCGGCATCGTGCTGACCCGCGCGGCCACGCTCGCACCGCAGTACGCGCACGACCTTACCGGCGCGAGCCTGTTCTCCGTGGCCGGCAACGCCACCTACCAGAACGCCTACACGCTGTTCGTGCTGCCGTATTCGCTGATCGCCGTTTCCGTGTCCACCGCCATGTTCCCCAAGATCTCACGATCCGTGGCGGCACGGGATCTGGATGAGGCCCGCCGGGATCTGGGTAGCGCGCTCAACAATGTCGGATTGCTACTCATGTTCTTCGCCGCAGCGATGATCGTCTTCCCCGAACCAATCATCCGCGCGCTGCTACCGTCGGTGTCGATGGACGAGACGATGCTCATCGCCTATGCGCTGACGGCCCTCTCCGTGGGCATCCCGCCGTGTTCCGCATTCCTGCTCATCCAACGCACGTTCTATGCCTTCGAGGACGGGCTTCATCCGTTCCTGTCCGCATTGCTGCAGTACGGTCTGGTCTCGGCGTTCATCATCGGAGGCGTGATGGTGCTGCCGCCCGAGCACTGGGTGACGTGGATCGCTTGCTCGGTCACCATCGGCGCGTTTCTGGCTTTGCCGCCCACGCTCATCATGCTGCGTAGGCGATTCGACGGCCATCTGGGCGGCCGCGGCATCATCATCACCTACGCGAAGGCCGTGGCGGCCGCCGTGATCGCCGGTCTGGTCACATGGCTGCTCAAGGGGCCGGTCACCGATTTGTTCGGCGTGAGCATCCGTCATACCGGCGGTCACATGGGGTGGTTCGCCGCGTTAGGCATCTGCGTCGTGCTCACCATCGTGTTGGCCGTGGTATATGTGGGCATGCTGTGGATGTTGCGTACGCCCGAACTGACCGGTGCGGTGCAGGCGGTGACCGCACGATTGGGGCGGGGTAAGCGCACGGCATCATCCTCCGGGACTATCCCCAAGGCCAGCCCGGCGGATAGAATATCAACGTCAATCCCTAATATCAGCAACAACCATACGGAGCCGGATGAGCCTATGAAACCGCAGCTGGGAGATACCATTCTCAACCGATACACGCTGGTGTCCTCGTTGCGCGAGGAACCCGGCATCGCAGCGTGGAAGGCGAACGACCGTGTGCTGGCGAAGGACTGCCAGCTGTTCATCGTGTCCAACAGTCAGGTCCTGACCACGGTCGATGACATCGCGGGACGTATTGTGGCCACCAAGCCGGCCCACCACGTACCGGTGCTCAAGTACCGCATGCAGGCCGGCGTGCTGCTGGCCGTGATGCCGTTGGATCGCGGCCTGTCCGTTTCCGAGTATCTAGCCGGGGCGGGCAATGTACTGAGCCATGACGCCATGCGTTCCATCATCGGCGAGACCCTGCAGGCCATTCGCCCGATGCTGGCCGGGTCTCCCGTCAACGAGGCCATCACCACCGACACCGTGCGCCTGACCGCCTCGGGTGTGGAAATCGCGGACGCCCCGTTCACGCCGTTGTTGGCGGACACCTTGGGATTGGGCGTCGCACAACAGCAGTCACGCCAGCCGGAAGGGCCCGAGCAGGTGGCCATCCGTCAGCTCGCCGCACTGCTGTATGCCCTGCTGACGCATTCGCCCAGCCAGGCCGAACCGCATTTCGACCTCAGCCAGTTGCCCATGGACACTCCGGGCGAGTTCCGGGTGATTCTCAAGCGCGGTCTGAATCTCATCGAGGCGGACGATCCGACGCTGCCCATGGCCTCCCTTGCCGAGCTTGAGGCGCTGTTGGGCGATTGGAAGCCGCTGAGCGATATGGGCTCGAACAGCTCCACGGATATCGCCCTGCCGAACGTCGATGGCGAATGCTCGATCGCCACGGCGCCGTTGCAGCCGGTCGCTGAATCGGACGTGAATCCCATTCCCGCCGGATTGGTGAGCAGCCAGCAACTGCCGACGCTGTCCATCAACACTAGTGCACCGAATATCGCGATGCCGGCGGTTCCGCTGCCGGATGACACCAGCAAGAACGGTACGGCCAACGGCACGCAGAAGGACGAGCGTCGTCTGTTCGATTTCAATAATCTGTCCAACGCCTGGCAGGATGAGAATCTGTCCGGCGAGGATACCGGCGATTGGTATAGCACGTTCAACCCAGCTCCCACCTCGGCCGCCGTGGGCAACTCGAGGCTGGCCGTCCCGATTCCGACCGGTAACCTTGCCGAACCCGCACCGGGCGAGACCACGAGCCGCATCCCAATCTTCGATGCCGCCGGCCGCGAGGTGGCTCCGGGCGAGGAGTCCCTGCGCGCATTGGAGGAGGAACAGGCGCGCATCGCCGAAATCGCCGCCATCCCGCCCAGTTTCGAACCGAAGAATCCGCCGAAGAAGACCGTGGACTCGGAGTTGCCCAATGAGCATCTGTTCGGTAACTTCACCACGAAGGTGGTGGCGATTGTGGTTGCCGTGCTGGTGGTCGCAGCCGCCACGGTCTGGGCCGTGATCGCCTTCCGCGACAGCTCCAGCAACCCCGCTGACGTCTCCACCGGCAAGTCCGCAGCCGCAGGCCAGTGGCCCGAGTTCGACGAAAGCCAGGTCCCATTCGGCAGCGGCACCGGGTCCTCCGCATCCGGTGATAACGAATCGGATTCGTCCTCCCAGTCGTCCTCCTCCGACTCCAGCCAGACAACGAACGGTTCCTCTTCGTCCGATTCCCAGTCCAAGAAGAGCGAGAAGGCGACCACGGCCGATAAGGATTCGAAGGCCGTCCCCACCCCGAAGCATGTGAACAATACGCCGTACACCATCTCCAGCGCGAACTTCCTGACCAATCCCGGTGGACAGTCGGGTTACGCGTACTATCTGCATCTCGACCAGCCGCATGATGTCTACCGCATGACGGTGACCATCCGCACGTCGGGTGGTAAAGGGTACATCCGCGCGAACACCACCGGCGATCCGACACAGGGTGAGCAGGTTGCGGAGTTCACCTTCGCCGAGGGAGGCACCACCGAAATCAAGTTCACCAAGACGGTGAACGCACAGGACCTCATCCTGTGGGTGCCAACCGACAGCATGCCGCAGAACCAGCTCTACATCCAGAAGGTGGAGGTATTCTAATCCGGTTTTTCATCGGATGGCGCGAATGAGGTCCTGAATATAGCCCCTCGAAAAACCGGCTTCCCGAATAAACGGGAGGCCGGTTTTCTTATAGGTCAGCAGAGGTACCGAAGAGACCTGTTCCCATTGAAGTGACTTTTCCGACCGAATAGCATACGGATGGTGTCACGTCATAGTGGTCCGTCATAGTGGTCCGTCTCGCTAATAATCGAGTACTGCATCTCCTATCTCTCCCCCCAGTCAGCTTCGCTGCCAGTCCCTTCATCAGAGGGGACCACCACCACTCAGACAAGTACGGGATAGACCAATAGGTCCGCCAATGAACTCACGGCAAGGATTCGGTAGTCGTAGTGTTCAACATCAGCTGAAGGTCTTACGAAGATGTGAGAATGTTTCACGTGAAACATCGTGTGATTATTATCGGTTCCGGTCCTGCCGGATATACCGCAGCCATCTATTTGGGACGCGCGGGATTCAATCCGCTGCTCATCACCGGCGCTCTGGCACCGGGAGGCCAACTCGTCAACACCACGGAAGTAGAGAACTTCCCCGGATTCCCCGAAGGCATCATGGGTCCGGATCTCATGGATCGTATGAAGGAACAGGCCAAGCGATTCGGCGCGGAGTTCCTTGCGGACGATGTGGTGTCCGTGGAGGTGCTTCCCGCTCAAGGAGGCGATAAGCCGCTATACCGTCTGACGACTTCGGACGGGGAGCAATTTGACACCGCTGCGGTTATCGTGGCCACCGGTTCGAATGTGCGTAAGCTCGGCGTGCCCGGCGAAGAGGAGCTCTCCGGTCATGGCGTCTCGTACTGTGCCACCTGTGACGGCTTCTTCTTCCGCAACAAGCCAATCGTCGTGGTCGGCGGTGGAGACTCAGCCTTCGAGGAGGCGTTGTTCCTCACGCGCTTCGGCTCGTCCGTCACGCTGATTCATCGGCGCGACACGTTCCGCGCATCGCAAATCATGGTTGACCGTGCCAAGGCCAATCCTAAGCTGACCTTGGTGACCAATACCATCGTCACCGCCATCGAGAGCGGCACCGACTCCCCTGCAAGTGCGGATGCAGCACAGTCCGAGACTGCCGGGTCCAATGCGGTGAGCCCTGTAGCGAATGCTCTGGGCGGCGGTTTGTTGGCCAATCACGCCGGACTGTTGGCGGGCTTGTCCAAGCAACCGCCGAAGCACGTCACCGGCGTCACGTTGCGCAACACCGTCACCGGTGAGGAAAGCAATCTGGATTGCGCCGCAGTGTTCGTGGCCATTGGTCACACCCCCGCCACCGATTTTGCGGCCGATCTGGTTGAACGCGATGATGACGGATACATCCTCGTGGATGGTGGCAGCACACGCACATCTGCGCTTGGTGTCTTTGCAGCAGGTGACTGCGTGGACCGCACCTACCGTCAGGCCATCAGCGCCGCCGGCATGGGCTGCCGCGCCGCCCTCGATGCCCAAGCCTACTTGGAGTAGCTTCCCCTGCAATGGGAGCATAGGCTTATCGGATTCCTCGAGTCAGAACCAATACACGGTTCTGACGCATAGCACGTTGTGGGGTTGATGGAGGGGTCTCTCAACACACTCAAGGCCGTTCGGCCAAGCTTACGGTTGAGAGACCCCTCCATCAACCCCACAACGTTATACAAGCCTTCGTATTGAGTGTTCTGTTATAGACGCTATCTATACGCCAGATATAGCGCATTCTGTACGAGCTGTCGGGTTGGGGAAGGTGTTGTCCAACCGTAGGCTTGGCCGAACGGCCTTGAGTGTGTTGGACAACATCTTCCCCAACCCGGCAGCGGTCAACATCAATGTCACCGATGAACCCCTAGCCGCGAGTCACAATCCAATCCCTAACAATCCACTCGTTGCACTATAGAAAAGGCTACGCTGCCTCATTCCTGAATGCGTAAGAGTGAACCTTCAGTATGGTGGCCTAAGTTGATAGCATTTAATTACGAATACCCAAGTTGTGACTCAGTATAAGTATCTCTTAAAGGAGAGCTGCTGGACTGACGTGGGCATCTCCCAACCGTAGACTCGGCCGAACGGCCTTGAGTGTGTTGGGAGATGCCCACGTCAGTCCAGCAGCGGCCAATACCGCAAATGGTTAATAGTCCAGAATTATCAGGTCAGAATATCAGACCCAATGGCTTTCGGACGTCTTGGCATCGGTTGCTTCGGTTCCGCTCTGTCCGGGAACAAGCAGCTGAATGATGCGATCCATGTCTTCGGGCGACGAGAAGACGATCTCGATGCGACCGTGCTTCTGGGTACCTTTGATGGACACCTTGGTGTCGAAGTGATTCTCCAGGCTTTGCTGAATGGCAGAGCCGACCCACGGGTTGGTTTTGGAGGTCTTCGGCTTCTTGGGCTGCTCCCCCGAGGCGATCTTCATGGAAACGATCTCCTCGGTACTGCGAACGGACAGTCCCTCCGCAATGATGCGTGAGGCGAGCTTGTCCATCTCCTCCGGATCGCTGAGCCCCAGCAACGCGCGCGCATGGCCGGACGACAGCACGCCGGCCGCCACCTTCTTCTGCACCGCGGCCGGAAGGTTCAGCAGTCGCAAGGTGTTCGCAATCTGCGGACGGGACTTGGACACCGACTTCGACAGCTGCGCCTGCGTCAGACCGAATTCATCGATCATCTGCTGGTAGGCGGCCGCCTCTTCCAACGGATTCAGCGCCACACGATGCAGGTTTTCCAGCAAGGCGTCGCGCAGCATGTCGTCGTCAGCCGTCGTCTTGACGATGGCCGGAATGGTCTCCAAGCCGGCGAGTTGCGAAGCTCGCCAACGACGCTCACCCATGATGAGTTCGTACGGGCTGTCCATACGACCCGAGAACGGGTTGGCGTTCGCCTCATGTCCCTGCTCTTCAGTCTGCGCAGCCTTGGCTGCTTGGGCCGAGGCAATCTGATCGGCGGGACGACGACGCACCACAATCGGCTGCAGTACGCCGACTTCCTTGATCGAAGCGGCAAGCTCGTTGAGATCATCCTCGTCAAAGATGGTACGGGGCTGATGGGCATTCGGGCCGATATCCGCCAGCTTCAGTTCGGCAAGGTAGCCACCTTCCACCGGCTTCAGCTCCTCCTGAGGAGAATCCTGCTGATCCTTGTCACTGGACTTCTTGGCTGTCGATTCCTGTGATGTTTCACGTGAAACATTCTTGCCGGCCTTGGAGGACTGGTCGCCATCAGGCGACTGAGTGGAGGCAGCGGAGCGATCAGTGACCTTGCCGCCATGCGGCACCGGAATGAATGT
Organism: Bifidobacterium sp. UTBIF-78; assembly: GCF_006408945.1. NCBI lineage: Bacteria > Bacillati > Actinomycetota > Actinomycetes > Bifidobacteriales > Bifidobacteriaceae > Bifidobacterium > Bifidobacterium sp. UTBIF-78. Next base: position 78,988 of record NZ_JFAO01000011.1, on the reverse strand, counting down.
GTCAATCGGCGTAGTCGTCACCGGCACATCCTCACCACCGAAGAACAAATCGCTGGGATGGGCGATGGCGCCGATGCTTGGCATCGAGGCACGCTTGCCGGCGGATTTCTTCGCGGCTTTGCCAGAGGGCTTCTCGCCAGACGCCTTGCTGGTCGCGCCACTCGATGACTTGGAGTCGACATTCACAGACTTGGTGGCGGACACAGCGGACTTATCGCCACGTTCCGCGCCGTCTTCCGCCGCATGCTTGTCCGCATCAGGCAACAGTTCCAGCTGAGCACTTGCATCCTGCTCCCCCGGCAGCGTAGGGAACAACGCACCGAGACCTTTGCCGAGTCGAGATTTCGATGTCATGAGTTGTGCTTCCTCCTCGCATCAATGGCCTCAAGTACCTGCTTGGAATGTTTGGCAATCTCCAATGCCGCCTCACCATAGGCAATCGCACCGATACCACGAGGGTCATAGGCGATTACCGATTGCGAGAAACTAGGCGCCTCGGAAATCTTCACGGAACGTGGAATAGTGGTGTCAAGCACGATGCTGGGGTAATGGCCCTTGACCTCGTTATACACCTCGCGGCTAAGCAATGTGCGTCGATCAAACATGGTGATCAGCATGGTGGAGACCAGCAGCACCGGGTTGAAATGCGTCTGCACCAATCCAATGGTGTTAATCAGCTGTCCCAAACCTTCCAGCGCGTAGTACTCGGCCTGAATCGGAATCAGCATTTCCGTCACCGCGCACATGGCATTGATCACCAGCAGACCCAGACTCGGCGGGCAGTCGATGAACACGTAATCGTAATGCTTGTCCGACTGACGAAGGTACAGATCAAGCGCTTCCTTGAGCAGGGTGTTACGATTCGGCAGGTCCGCCACCTCAAGCTCAGCGCCGCTCAAATCAATGGATGCCGGCACCACGTCCAGAGACGGAAAATCAGGGCAGACGGTCATGACGTCCCCCAATCCCGAACGTCCCTCGATGACGTCATACACCGACTTCTCCCCCGACGCATGTGGCACGCCAAGGGCCGTCGAAGCATTGCCTTGCGGGTCCATATCGATGACCAGCACCTGTGCGCCTTTGCTGGCCAGCGCGGCGGCGATGTTCACCGTGGACGTGGTCTTACCGACGCCACCTTTCTGGTTCGCCACAGCAATACGGCGGGTCTTCGCGGGCTTCGGAAAAGCAGCATGCTTCAGCGCATCGTACCGGGAGGATTCATCGGCAATCTGATTGCCCAGCACGGAGCCCTGTCCATCAAAAATACGATGAAGGGTTTCGGAAGCTGTTTCCATCGGTTCCGATTGATGATCCTTTGCGGCCATCGTTCCTCCTTGCACAAACGTAAGTTCCAGTGTTCACATTCGTATGGACATGATTTCGGTTTATCCACAATCCCACCATGCTATGTGGATAACTGTGGATAACCAGTGGGTGAGCGACGATATATTACGCGTTTATCACCCTTGTAATCGCTGATTTTTCAACGTTTTTCGAGTTGTGCACCAGCATGGCGCAAAATTGTGGATAACTTTGCGAATGATGCTCGATTGTGGATAACTGCCGTTTCATGTCAAACTCACCCATCAGCGCTTATCCACCAACACGACGTGCGTAGGCTCCAGATCAGGTCCTACAGCAGCCTCGACAACGCGGGGTGACTGGCCACCGAAGCGTGCAATCTCCTTAGCGGCCTTATCGAGCTCAGCCTGTGCGGACCGTCCTTTGAGCGCCACCAGTCGCCCTTGGGGTTTCAGCAGAGGCAATGTCCATCCGGACAGTTTCGTCATAGGGGCGACGGCGCGGCAGGTGACCACAGCGAACGGATGCCTTTTGCGCTTACGCACCTGGGCGATCACTGCATCGGAACGATCACGAATGATGTCGACATTACTCAGCTCCAACAGGTCCACACATTCGCTCAGCCATTCCACACGACGCTCCATCGGTTCGATCAGCGTAAACCGATGATCAGGCAGGCAGGCCGCTGCGACGATACCGGGGAAACCTCCCCCACTACCCACATCAGCCACGGTTTTGAATCTTGCCCCTGCAGTGGCCTCACGTACATACGGAACAATAGCCGCCGAATTCAGGATATGACGTTCCCAGATGATATCGACGTCACGCGGACCGATCAAACCACGAGGCTCACCCTCCTCGGCGAGCTTGGCATGAAAACGTTCCAGTGCAGGCAATGCATCACCCAGCACTTCGGCAAGCACCGGCGAGCCATCCAGCTGATCCGCCATTATCATCCCCTTTGCACTATGTTCCACGTGAAACACCAGCGGTTTCACGATGCACACGTATACATGGAAAAGGCGCCGTGCGATACGACGCCATCTCCATTTCATTTCAGGAGTTATAGTCGGCGATTCGACTTCACCCCATCCGCCCATCCGTCGACGTAGTGCCGGTGAAAGGTTCTCCCTAGTAAACCTTCCACCGGCGCCGCGCCGACGTGTACAGTCAGCGGGAGGGGATTCCGTCGGTTTTCACCGAAGTCTTATGTTCGGACGACTCACTCACTCCTCGTCAAGTTCGTCGTCTTCGTCCTCGGCCTTGCTCCGCATGTACACCGTAACATAACGGTGCGGCTCTTCGCCATGCGAGCGAGACTTCAGACCTTCCTCGCGTACCACATCGTGAACCACCTTACGTTCGAAGGAGTTCATCGGCTTCAGGTCCACCGGCTCGCCGGAGTCCTTGACCGCGTCAATGGCATCGAGTGCGATATCGCGCAGGCGCTGACGCTTGCGCTTGAGGAAGCCGTCCACATCGACAATCAGATGGGAGCGTTCGCCCGTCTTCTGCTGGACGGCAAGTCTGGTGAGCTGCTGCAGCGCATCCACGACCTCGCCATTGCGGCCGATCAGATGCTTGATGTCAGTGTCATCATCGGCGACGATCTGCACCGTCGGGCGATCGTTGCGTACGCCCATCTCGATGTCGCCTTCGTAGTCGGCGATGTCCAACAGGCCTTCAAGGTAATCTGCGGCGATGTCAGCTTCCTCATTGAGCTGATCGATCGTCTTTCCATCATCCTGCGCCATACGCCTCTCCTTTTACGTCAGGTCTGAATTCCAAGTCTAAGCCCTGCCCACCCGAAACGGTGAACAGTGTCGCGGGTGTCCGGTGTTTCACGTGAAACATCGGACACCCGCTTCGCGATCCGTTACTTCTTCTTTCGCTTCCTCACTGGCTGCTGACGCTGATAGCCCTGAGTCTCCTTGCGCGCGGCCTCCTCCTTGGCCTTCTGCAACGCCTCCTCCTCAAGCGAAGGCTGACCGGCCTTGGCGCGACGCTCGTTCTCGCGGCGGTAGTCGCGCTTCTCCTTGTCAGCAGCGGCCGGGGACCCGGGCGTCGGGAAGTAAGTGACCTGCCACAGCGTACGCAACAGGTTGCACACGTTGTTGGTAAGCCAGTACACCAGCACGGCGAACGGCATGGTGGTGCCGGAGAAGATGTACATGAGCGGCAAAACCCACAGCATCATCTTCTGCATGGTCTCGGTCTGCTTGTTCATCGAGGCTGTCGCCATGTTGCGCTTCATACTGAAGTACTGCATGAACCACAGGCTGAAGCACATGAGGAACACGAAGATACCGATGACGATCTTGCCGCTGGTGGAGGCGGAGCCGAGGTTGTCACCCACGCTCACGACGCCGAAGATGTCGGTCTTGGTGAACTGCTGCGCGGTGGCGATATCGAACGCGCCAAGCGGGCCACGCTTCTCGCGAGCGATGAACGGAATGGCCGAAAGCGTGTAGAACATCGACATGAACACCGGGCCCTGGATGAGCATCGGCAGGCAGGACCCGGCCGGATTGGCGTCGTTGTCCTGATAGAGCTTCATCATCTCGCGGCTCATGGCCTCCTTGGAGGCCTGATCCGTCTTGCCCTTGTATTTGTTCTGGATGCGCTGCATCTTCGGGGCCAATGCCTGCATCTTGCGCATCGACTTCATCTGCTTGTAGAACAGCGGGAAGATGCCCGCCTGCACCACCAGCACCAGGCAGATGATGGCGATGACCCACGAGACGCCGATCGGGCTCATGCCGAGCATGACGAAGAAATCATGCACCAGCTTCAGAATCCAGGTCTGCAGCCACTCGATCGGGGTGAGGATCTTATAGAAGAATCCCCAGAACCCGGTATCGAGGTAGAACACGTTTTGGTTTAGCATCGATGGGCCTCTCCTTGAGTGTGGGCCAATGGTGTCAGCCGAGGCTCCTCATGAGCCTTCGACCACGAAAATCTGTAGAAAATCGAATACCGCTGCGGCACATCGTCGATTCCCCCGCGACTCCACGGCCGACAACGCAGCAGACGAAGCACGGCGAGCAACCCGCCGCGAAATGCACCATACCGTTCGAGCGCCTCGATGGCATAGTTCGAACAGCTGGGGTAGTACTTGCAACAAGGCGGTGTGTTCGCGGAAATGGTGCGCTGATACCAGCGCACTCCCGCAATCAACACCGCCCTGAGAGAAGTCATAATGTCACGCCGTCTTTCGCGCCACAGTGGCGAACGCCTTGGCGATCTGCTCGTCCAACGACGAATACGACGCTGCAGCCGCGCTCGGCTTCGCGCGCAACACGATATCGCAGCGTTCGGGCAGGAGAGCCTCATGGGTTCTGGCCAGCACCCGGAAGCGGCGCTTCACGGTATTGCGTGTAACGGCCTTGCCGACGGATTTGGATACGGCCAAACCCAGACGACGATACGTCGCCTGTTCCTCATCATGAGCGTCGTCGGGCACCAGATAGTGCACGACGATGTCCTTGCCACCGACTTTGCGCCGGCGCTTCAGCACGGTGACAAAATCACGATGGCTTTGCAGCCGCTCCACCTCGACTATGCCGCTGTGGTAATGGTCCGACCGAATCAGGCGGACAGGGTCTTGCGGCCCTTGGCACGACGACGGTTGATCAGCGCGCGACCGGAACGGGTGCGCATGCGCAGACGGAAGCCGTGCTTCATGTGACGACGACGGTTGTTCGGCTGGAACGTCCTCTTCATAATCTATTGCTCCTAGGTCTATTCGGCAACGCTTCGCGCTGCCCTCACGTGAGTCAAGCTATACCAAGCTACCCTCACCCCTCCCCTGAAGTCAAAACGAGAGAGGTTTTTTCACATTTCGACACGGCGCACGACACGCCGAGACACCCCGATAAACGGCGGAAAATCAAGCATTCGCGGCTCAAAGTTATCCACAAATTACATGCCTGTTATTCACATTCCAGTATTTTCAACACGCAACGCGGTGGATAACTTCCTCACATCGGAGTAAACATAGAGAGTTGTATTATCCACGAGACCGAGCGAAGAAAGGGCCGACGACCATGGTGCATGCTTCCGGCGACCCTGCAGTCGAAGCCGCTCATATCTGGGCCAACGCCCTTACCATGCTCAAGCATAACGCATCGCTGAGCGCAAGGGAGAAGGGCTGGCTCGAGGGCGTGGTGCCCGAAGGCGTGTACGGCTCGACCATCGTGTTGTGCGTGGACAACAACGTCACGATGCGCGCCATCCAAGGCGATCTCAACGAACCGCTGGTTCAGGCCCTGCACACGGTGACCGGCCAGAACATGTTCCCGGCGTTCAAGGTGGTGCCGCCCAGCGAGCCCGAACGCACGCCGGTGGCCAAGCCGTTCACGATGGAGGCGAATCCGACCGTCGCCGATTTCGGCAAGGAGCCATTCGGCGCCGGCGCGGCCATGTCCGCCCCCGAACCCACGCCGATCGTGCCTCCGTCGGAGCCGCGTTTCCCCATGGGCCAGCAGAAGATGAACCGCGACCCGGAGACGCATCTCAATAAGAACTTCACGTTCGATTCGTTCGTGCCCGGCGATTCCAACCGGTTCGCCCGCACGGTGGCACTGGCCGTGGCCGAAGGCTCGGGCCAGGACTTCAACCCCCTGTGTATCTACGGCGGATCGGGCCTGGGCAAGACCCACCTGCTCAACGCCATCGGTAACTACGCCCTGGTCAAGGACCCCAGCCTCAAGGTCCGCTACGTCACCAGCGAGGAATTCACCAACGAATTCATCGACGCGCTGCAGAACCCGAACCAGAGCCAGGGCCAGATCGCCGAATTCAACCGCCGCTACCGCCAGGTGGACGTGCTCCTCATCGACGACATCCAGTTCCTCGGCGGCAAGGAAGCGACCCTCGACCAGTTCTTCCACACGTTCAACTCGCTGCACCAGGCCAATAAGCGCATCGTCATCGCCTCCGATGTAGCGCCCAAGAACCTCAAGGGATTCGAGGCGCGCCTGATTTCCCGCTTCGAATCCGGCCTGACCGTCGATGTCAAGCCGCCGGACCTCGAGACCCGCATCGCCATCCTGCGCATGATCGCCTCGATGAACGGCTCCAAGATCCCCAACGACGTGCTCGACCTCATCGCCGAACGCTTCACGGAGAACATCCGCGAACTCGAAGGCGCGCTCACCCGCGTGACCGCCGTCGCCTCGCTGAGCAACCAGCCCGTCACCCGCGCACTGGCCGAACAGACCCTGCAGGACTTCTTCACCACCGACGTCGAAATCAAACCCACCGACATCATCGGTCAGGTGGCCAAGTACTTCCACCTGACTTTCGACGATCTGGTGGGCCGTTCGCGCACCAAGAACGTGGCGTTGGCGCGGCAGATCGCCATGTATCTGGCCCGCGAGATGACCAGCATGAGCCTGCTCGACATCGGCGAGGTGTTCGGCGGGCGCGATCACACCACGGTGATGCACGCCTACACCCGCGTGAGCGACGAAATGCAGCAGAAGCAGGAGATCTACAACTACGTGATGGAGCTCACCGTGCGACTCAAGCAGAACAGCGACTGATTGCCGTCCCGCACGATCCATCTGACAGACCGTTTTCGGCCCTTTTCCCGATTCGTTCGGGGAAAGGGCCGTTTTCGTTCGCTGGAATCGATTCTGGTGGATGGGAGTCTTCACGGGTCTTCACGGGTTGCCGCCCACGAACGGGCGGCATGGGCATTGCCCCCGACGTCTCTTCCCCAGTCAGCTGCGCCGACAGCCGTCCTGCAAGCATGGACGAGTTCTGCGCGCAGCCTGCTGGATCGCGCCATCTTTCGGCCGCCGCGCGTCGCATCCGCAGGCGATATCCGGGAGAATGCGTTCTGAAGAACGTTTTCGGCACTTTCGTTCGAGCCTGCCGGAAAACCCTCGAAAACGGTCTCTGAAATCGATTCTCCCAGCCGGAACGGGTGCGCAACACGCCGTGCGGAAAACAAAAGTAGGGAAAAGTTATCCACATAGTTATTCACAAATGTGGGTAAACTCTGCGGATAAGTCGTGGATTACCCCGGATTTTATGGTGGAAAACTCGTGCATAATCGAGGCTCGATGGTGGAAAACCATTTCCGGTCGTTGAGGCTGTGGATAAGTCGGCTAGTTATCCACCGTTTATACAGAAGTTATCCACATTTTGCGATGAATTATCAACCGTTGCGACAGTAGGGCTCAACCCCACTTATCCACACTATCCACCGCCCTTATTATGGCTATTACCTACCGTGCTTAAGAATTCATCGTCGCCATGATAACCGCGAGGGCCCCTACGGACGGTAGCCAACCGGCCAGCGGTTAGAATGTTCTTCAGCACAACCGACGAAGGGAAAACACGCACTCATGAAAGTCGAAATCGACACCGCAGCCTTGGCCGACGCAGTGGCATGGACCTCACGCGTCATCGACGCGCGCCCATCCAACCCGATTCTCGCCGGCGTACGCCTTGAAGCCATTGACGGCACACTTCAGTTCTCGGCATTCAACTACGAGATTTCGGCTCGGCACCACATCGAAGCCGGAGTCGACGAATCCGGCTCGGCACTGGTGCTGGGTAAGCTGCTGGCGGACATCACCAAGTCGTTGCGTAGCGAGAAGACCTACCTGGTCACCAATGAATCGACCTTGACCATCACTTCCGGCAAGTCGACGTTCACCCTGCAGCTCATGCCGGACGCCGAATATCCGGATCTGCCGACTGTCCCGCCGGCGCTGGGCCAGGTCGATGCCCCCACGTTCGTGCAGGCGGTGAACCAGTCGTGTGTCGCGGTCTCCCGTGAGGAGAACCGCCCGGTGCTGACCGGCGTGCGCATGCAGTTCCAGGGCAACAAGGTGGTCATGACCTCCACCGACCGCTTCCGTCTGGCCCGTGCCACCTTCACTTGGACCCCGCAGGACGCGAACGTGGAAACCACCACGCTGGTTCGCGGCTCCCTGCTCAAGGATGTGGCCCGTTCGCTCGACGAGCACCAGAACATCCGACTCGATTTCGACGCCGACTCCCCCACGCTGCTGGGCTTCGAGAACGCCGGCCGCGTCTCCACCTCGCAGCTCATCGACGGTGAGTTCCCCGCGGTCGATCGCCTGTTCGCCGATGACTACCCGATCCAGGCGGTGGTCAGCCGGCAGGATCTGCTCGATGCGATCAGCCGTGTGGCGCTGGTGGCCGAGCGCAATGCCCCGATCCGCATGGTCTTCTCCGGTCAGGAGGTGCAGCTTTCCGCCGGTTCCGCCGATGAGGCCCAGGCCAACGAAACGCTGGAAGTGGACATGGATGGCGACGACATCACCGTGGCGTTCAACCCGTCCTACCTGAAGGAGGGTCTGTCCGCCATCGCCGAGCCGTTCGTCCGCATCAAGATGACGACGCCGGTCAAGCCGGTCGAGTTCAACGGCCAGCAGGAGGCCGACTCCGACGAATCGATGGACTACCGCTACCTGCTGGTGCCCATGCGGTTCAACAGCTGATGTACATCTCCCGTCTTGCCCTAGACCACTACCGCTCATGGAGTCAGGTAGTGGTCGATTTCGTTCCGGGCGTCAATATCATGGTCGGCCGCAACGGGTTGGGCAAAACCAATCTGGTCGAGGCCGTCGAGGTGCTGTCCACCGGGGCAAGTCACCGGACGTCCGGCACCCTGCCGCTGATCGAGCGGGGGCAATCGACCGCCACGATCCGCGCGAACGTCGTATTCGATGACGAACCGGTCACGTATGAGGCGTCGATTCACGCGCGCGGCGCGAACCGAGCCCGCGTGAATTCAGGAAAATCGCTGTATCTGCGCGATATCGTCGGACGGATTCCCTCCGTCAGCTTCACCCCGGAGGATCAGCGGCTGGTCGCGGGCGATCCGGGCAGCCGCCGGTCGATGCTGAATCAGGCCGGCGCACTGCTGGAACCCGGATATGCCGCGGCGTTGCAGCAGTTCACCCGCATCGGCAAACAGCGCGCGACGTTGCTCAAGCAGCTCGGCGCCAACGCGAACGCCGGCCGTCCGGTCGACGCGCAGTTGAGCGGGTTGGAGATCTGGACCGGACAGTTCATCGAGACCGGCATGACCTTGACCCGGATGCGGGCGCGCGTGATCGAACTGCTCGCTGGACCGTTCGCCTCGATGTACGAGCGGTTGTCCGACCGCCATGGACAGGTGCGGCTCGCGTATGCGCCGTCATTCGAGGAAGTGCTCGTGTATGACGATCCCCATCCGGCGATCAGCGAGCATTTCCAACGCATCTACCCCGGTGAGGTGGCTCGCGGCGTGAACCTCATCGGCCCGCAGCGTGATGATCTGCAGCTGGATCTGGACGGGATGGCCGCCCGCGAATTCGCTTCGAACGGCGAGATGTGGACGATGGCGCTGGCGCTCAAGATGGCGTTGTTCCATGTGGTGCGCGAACGACTGGGCATCAAGCCCATCGTCATCCTCGACGATGTGTTCGCCCAGTTGGATGACGGCCGGCGCCGTCAGATCCTCGATTTCGCCGACGGTCAGGACCAGGTGCTCATCACCGTGGCCGCCGAGGGTGATGTTCCCACGCATCGGGACGCGCATCTCATCGACGTCGGGGCGCTTGTGGGTCCGGATGCCAACGAATCGGCAATAATGGATTTATTGTCTGGTTTACGGGAAAAGCGAATGACCGAACCTCAGTGGGGAAAAGAAGGGGCGCATCAGCCTGATGACAGCTCGGCCTCTTCTGAGAACGGGGAGGGTGCCGGAACCGGGACGACTGCCGACGGGGCGCGGTCATGATGCCGCCGATCGCCGAGGCCCTGCATCTGGACGCCACCGCACTGCCGGCTGAGGTATTCGAACGTCTCTCCCGGCGCGGGGCGCTCCTCAAGGACCGTCGCAGGCGCAACGAGGAGTCTATCGAGAACTTCGGCAAGCCGGGGCGCGATCCGGCCGAGCTCGGCGACGTGATGTCCACCATCGCCGGCAACGGCGTGTGGTCCACCAACCTCAAGCTCGCGCAGCTGCGCAATCACTGGGACCAGGTGGTGGGCGAGGGCGTCGCCCGTCACTCGGCCGTGGCGGACTTCACCGACGGCGTGCTCGTCATCCGCGCCGAATCGACGGTCTGGGCCACGCAGCTCACCTACCTCATCCCCCAGCTCACCGACACCATCCGCCGCAATCTCAAGGGGCTGACCATCAACGAGATACGCGTGACCGGCCCCGCCGCCGGATACACCCGGAAGTGGGCCCGTCGGCGGTGATGCCGGTGGGCCAGGTGATCCCCCGGTGATGCCGTCGTCACCGATACTGCCGATGCCGTCGTCGCCGCGGACGGTCGCCGCAGATGGCATGCGAGGCTGTAGGAGCCTCGCTATGGCGCTCGTCGTGTGAAACGAGTAAAATACATAAAGCATGGTCAAACGGCTGGAGGAGCCCTTTACGAGCGTTCTAAGCCATATCACCCCGAACGTGACCGTCATTTGCGGGGCTGACCTTGAAGTTACGGAAGGAAGCCTGTTGGCAGACGAAACCAGCAAAGAGGAGCAGCTGAGGGCGGCGAGCGATCGCATCAGCAATGTGGAGCTCACGGAGGGTGAGCTGGATGAATCCATGGCCCCCGAACATTACGAGGCCTCCGATCTGAGGGTGCTCGAGGGACTTGAGGCGGTGCGCATCCGTCCGGGCATGTACATCGGTTCCACCGGACCGCGCGGTCTGCATCATCTGGTCTATGAGATCGTGGACAACTCGGTGGACGAGGCGCTGGCCGGATACGCCAGTCACATCGAGGTCACCATCCTGCCGGACAACGGCATCCGTGTGGTGGACGACGGCCGTGGCATCCCGGTGGACGAGGTGCCCGGCGAGGGCATGTCCGGCGTGGAGACCGTGATGACCAAGCTGCATGCCGGCGGCAAGTTCGGCGGCGGCGGTTACGCCGTTTCCGGCGGCCTGCACGGCGTGGGCATCTCCGTGGTCAACGCCCTGTCGACCCGCGTGGAGATCGAGGTGCGCCGTCAGGGCTTCCACTGGACCCAGACGTACATCGACCAGCACCCCACCGACCGCCTGAAGCAGGGCGAGCCGATGGCCGAAGGCGAGTCCACCGGCACGTCCGTGACGTTCTGGGCGGACCCGAAGATCTTCGAGACCACCGTCTACGACTTCGAGACGCTGCGTTCCCGCTTCCAGCAGATGGCCTTCCTGAACAAGGGCCTCAAGATCAGCCTGACCGACCTGCGCGAGAACGACCAGGCCGGCGACGAGGTGACCGGCGACGACGTGCCGGACGCCGGCGAGACCCATCAGACCGTCACCTACCAGTACGCCAACGGCATCCAGGACTACGTGGATTATCTGGTCAAGATCCGCAAGGCCACGCCGGTGGAGGACGAGGTCATCAGCTTCGAGGCCGAGGACCTCAAGCTCGGCATCTCCGCCGAACTCGCCATGCAGTGGACCACCGCGTATTCCGAGTCCGTGCACACGTTCGCCAACACCATCTCCACCACCGAGGGCGGCACCCACGAGGAGGGCTTCCGCGCCGCGCTGACCAGTCTGGTCAACCGCTACGCACGCGAGAAGGGCATCCTCAAGGACAAGGATGAGAATCTCTCCGGCGACGACGTGCGCGAGGGACTGACCGCCGTGGTCTCCGTCAAGCTCACCAACCCGCAGTTCGAGGGCCAGACCAAGACCAAGCTCGGCAACTCCGAGGCCAAGGCCTTCGTGCAGCGCGTGATGACCGACAAGCTCGGCGACTGGTTCGACGCCCACCCCAGCGAGGCCAAGAACATCATCCAGAAGGCCATCGAGGCCTCCCGTGCGCGTCTTGCCGCCAAAAAGGCCCGTGAGAACACGCGCCGCAAGTCCATCTTCGAATCCGCCGGCATGCCCGACAAGCTCAAGGACTGCCAGTCGAACAACCCGGAGGAGTGCGAGCTGTTCATCGTGGAGGGCGACTCCGCAGGCGGCTCCGCCATCCAGGGCCGCAACCCGATCACGCAGGCCATCCTGCCGCTGCGAGGCAAGATCCTCAACACCGAGCGCGCGAGCCTGGACCGCATGATGAAGTCGGACACCATCGAATCGCTGATCACGGCGGTCGGCGGTGGCTATGGCGAGGACTTCGACCTGTCCAAGGTGCGCTACCACAAGGTCATCATCATGGCCGATGCCGATGTGGACGGCGCGCACATCGCCACGCTGAACCTCACCCTGTTCTTCCGCTACATGCGCCCGATGATCACCGCCGGATACGTGTACGTGGCCATGCCGCCGCTGTACCGTCTCAAGTGGACCAAGGGCCCGCACGACTTCGTGTACACCGACGCCGAACGCGACCGTGTGCTCGCCGAGGGCAAGGAGGCGGGCCGCCAGCTGCCCAAGGGCGAAGGCATCCAGCGCTACAAGGGTCTAGGCGAGATGAGCTACCAGGAGCTGTGGGAGACCACCATGGACCCCGAGCACCGCATCCTCAAGCAGGTGCACATCGAGGACGCGGCCGCCGCCGACGAGACCTTCTCGATGCTCATGGGCGACGAAGTGGAGCCCCGCAGGCTCTTCATCCAGCGCAACGCCAAGAACGTCCGCTGGATCGATGCGTGACGCGCATCCTCCGCGAGCGGAGAATGCAATCCCTTGGCTCCCCTCAGAGAGAGGGAGCCAGATATCACCAAAGGAACGGTAATAAGTGGCAGACGAAACGAATAACGTGCCGGGCGGCATGAGCGACGCCGACGGCAGCAATGGCGACGAGCAGTTCACCCCGGACGGCTCGATGGAGCCGTTGAGCCCGCAGGAGGCCGACACCACCGACTACGGCCTGATGACCGGTGAGCGCATCCAGCGCAAGGACCTGCAGCAGGAGATGCGCGAGTCCTATCTGGCCTACGCCCTCTCGGTGATCGTCGAGCGCGCCCTGCCGGACGTGCGCGACGGCATGAAGCCGGTCCACCGCCGTGTGGTCTACGCGATGTACGACGGCGGCTACCGCCCCGACCGCGGCTACAGCAAGTGCGCCCGCGTGGTCGGCGAGGTCATGGGTAAGTACCACCCGCACGGCGACGCCGCCATCTACGACACCCTCGTACGCATGGCCCAGCCGTGGTCGATGCGCTACCTGCTCGTGGACGGTCAGGGCAACTTCGGCTCCCCCGGCGACGACCCGGCCGCAGCCATGCGTTACACCGAGTGCCGCATGGCGCCGCTGGCCATGGAGATGGTGCGCGACATCGACAAGGAGACCGTCGACTTCGCCCCGAACTACGACGGCAAGACCCAGGAGCCGAAGGTGCTGCCCGCACGCTTCCCGAACCTGCTGGTCAACGGCTCCGCCGGCATCGCCGTGGGCATGGCCACCAACATCCCGCCGCACAACATGCGCGAGGTGGCCGAAGGCGTCCATTGGGCGCTTGACCACCCGGACGCCAGCCGCGAGGAGCTGCTGGACAACCTCATCCGCATCATCAAGGGACCGGACTTCCCCACCGGCGCCACGATCCTCGGCCACAAGGGCATCGAACAGGCCTACCGCACCGGTCGCGGCCTGATCACGATGCGTGCCGTGGTGAACACCGAGGAGATCAACGGCCGCATGTGCCTGGTGGTCACCGAGCTGCCCTATCAGGTCAACCCGGATCGTCTGGTGGCATCCATCCGCGAGGCCGTGCGCGACGGCAAGATCCAGGGCATCGCCGACATGCGCGACGAGACCTCCGGCCGCACCGGCCAGCGCCTCGTGCTGGTGTTGAAGCGCGACGCCGTGCCGAAGGTGGTCCTCAACAACCTGTACAAGCACTCCCAGCTGCAGCAGACGTTCGGCGCGAACATGCTGGCTCTGGTGGACGGCGTGCCGCGCACGCTCTCGCTGGACGCCTTCATCCGTCACTGGGTGGGCCACCAGCTCGACGTCATCGCCCGCCGCACCGCCTACCTCAAGCGTGAGGCCGAGGAGCGCGACCACATCCTGCAGGGCTATCTGAAGGCCCTTGACATGCTGGACGAGGTCATCGCCCTCATCCGCGCATCCGAGGACACCGATGCCGCCCGCACGGGTCTGATGAAGCTGCTCGACATCGATCAGGTGCAGGCCGACGCCATCCTGGCCATGCAGCTGCGCACGCTCACTCGCATGAACCGCGACAAGATCGTGGCCGAGCATGAGGAGCTGCAGCGCAAGATCGCCGATTACATCGACATTCTGGCCAAGCCTGAACGTCAGCGCAAGATCATCGGCGACGAGCTCGACGAGATCGTGACCAAGTACGGCGACGAACGCCGCACGCGCATCCTGCCGTTCTCCGGCGAGATGAACGTCGAGGACCTGATCGCCGAGGAGAACGTGGTGGTCACCGTCACCCACTCTGGCTTCATCAAGCGCACCAAGTCCGACGAGTACCGCGCCCAGCACCGCGGCGGCAAGGGCATCAAGGGCACCAAGCTGCGCGAGGACGACGTAGTGGACCACTTCTTCCTGACCTCCACGCACAACTGGCTGCTGTTCTTCACCAACAAGGGCCGCGTCTACCGCATTAAGGCGTACGAGCTGCCCGAGGGCTCGCGCGACTCCAAGGGCCAGCATGTGGCCAACCTGCTGCAATTCGCGCCGGACGAGACCATCCAGACCGTGCTGTCCATCCCGAACTACGAGGTGGCCAAATACTTGGTGCTCGCCACGCGTTCCGGCAAGGTCAAGAAGACGCCGCTGGCGGAATACGATTCGCCGCGTCAGGGCGGCCTGATCGCCGTGCGACTGATGGCCGACGACAACGGCGAGAACGCCGACGAGCTCATCGGCGCCGCGCTGTGCAACGCCGAGGACGACATCATCCTGGTCTCCAGGCTCGGCATGAGCCTCAAGTTCCGCGCGGACGACGACCAGCTGCGTCCGATGGGCCGTCAGACCGCCGGCGTGCAGGGCATGAAGTTCCGCGACGGCGACAGCCTGCTGGCCATGGACGTGGTGCCCGAGGACTCCGACAAGGACCTCTTCGTGGTCACCAACGAGGGCTTCGCCAAGCGCACCGCCATCAGCGAATACCGCCTGCAGGGCCGCAACGGCCTGGGCATCAAGGCCGTTCAGCTGGTCGAGGGCCGCGGCTCGCTCGTGGGCGCGCTGGTGGTCGGCGAGGACGATCAGGTCATGGCCATCATGAAGTCCGGCAAGGTGATCCGCTCCGACGTGGCCGAGGTCAACCGCACCGGCCGCACCACGCAGGGCGTCACGTTCGCCAAGCCCGACAAGGGCGACGAGATCCTGTCCATCGCCCGCAACGAGGAACGGGACGATGACGAGGACGATGCGGCGGATGGCGAAGCTGGTGAGTCCGGTGCTACCGCCGTTGCCGACGCCACCGGCGAGACCGCTGCGGCGAGCCAATCCGGCGAGAATGTGAACAACCCGGAACAGGCGTGAACCGCGTCCCGAAACACTGGTAGCCTCGCTAGCAACGAGGCTACCGACAAGCCCTTGAAGGAGAAACGATGAGCGAGAATCTCGAAAACGACGAGCCCTCGGCGATCCAGCCCCAGAGCGATCAAGCTGCACCGCGTGTGGCCCGCTCCGTTTCCAGCGACCCGGAGGAGTCCACGCTGCCGCCGTCCGGCACCGTGCCCGTGCGTCCGGCCGTGCGCCGTCCGGCGCCGCGCGCCCGCCGCATGAGCCTGTCCCTGACCCGCGTGGACGCCTGGTCCGTGGCCAAGGTCTCGTTCCTGCTGTCGATTGCCGGCGCCATCATCCAGGTGGTCGCCGCCACCATCGTGTGGCTGCTGCTGGATGCGGTCGGTGTGTTCAGCCAGATTACCCAGATCGTCTCCTCCACCGGTCTGGATGCGGACGCCTTCGATCTGGGCAACGTGCTGTCCCTGCCCACCGTGGTGTCGGCCGTGACCATCTTCTCAATCATCGAGGTCGTGATCATCACGCTGCTCGCCACCATCGTGGCGTTGCTCTACAACGTGGTCAGCACGCTGGTCGGCGGCGTGCACGTCACGCTCGGCGACGACTGAGTTCCCGCCTTTGTCATTACGGTGATGGCCCTTCTCCCCAGTGCTGGGAGACGGGCCATCACCGTATTTCCCGCATGTTCGTTCGATGTTCCCGCATCCAGTCTTCTGGACGTTGAACCTTGGATGCTGCATCAGACACAAGCCGTCGGACACAAGCCGGTGGTGTGAGGGAGGTGGCTCCCGACCGTAGGCTTGGCCGAGCGGCCTTGAGCGTGTCGGGAGCCACCTCCCTCACACCATCGGCGTCAGCCCTACTTGACGTCTTCAAACGTCAGCCTTACTTGACGTCTTCAAATACGTACGTCGAACGTTGAAAGCCATCACTCTGCACACACCACCGGCGCAGCCATACCGACGTCTCCGAATCCGCTGGACGCCGGAAGCCATCATCCACCACCGGCGCAGTCCCCTACTTCACGCGGACTGCCGCTCCACAATCGTCGTGGGCAGCAGTCGGACGTAATCCGGTTTGACGGTGGCGCCTTGCATCATCGAAAGCAGCAGGTCGGCCATCGTGCGGCCGTGCAGCTGCGAATCCTGACGGACCGTGGTGAGCTTCGGCTGCGAAAGCATGGCGACCGGCGAATCGTCGAATCCGGTGACGGCGATGTCCTCCGGCACCCGGTAGCCGAACCGCGCGAGCTGGCTGATCACGCCGATGGCGATGTCGTCGTTGGCGCACACGATGCCGTCCAGTTCGCCCAGCATCGGCTGGAAGCTGACGGCGGCCATTTCACCGCTGGTCATCTCCCAGTCGTCCGAGAAATACACCTGACGTTCGCTGAAACGGCTCCCCAAGGCCTTCTGGAAGCCCTTGAAGCGGTTGATGGCGGTCGGTGAGTATCCGGGGCCGCAAACGTACGCCAAGCGCGTACGGCCGGCATCCAGAAGTCTCTGGGTCATCTCCTGCTGACCGTCCTCGTTGGCGAAATCGACGGCAGGGAACGGTCGGTCGGCGCGGTCGCTGACCTCCGACATCACCACCGGACGGTCCGTGTGGAGGAATGCGGCGGCGAGGGCGTCGTCCTCGCTCAGCGAGAACAGCATGTACCCGTCGGCGAAATCGCTGTTGACCAGCTGGGCGATACGGCTGGTGGATGCCTCGGTGTTGGCGATGACGGTGACCATCTGATAGCCGGCGTCGCCGATGGTCTGGTTCGCGCCGGTCATGGCCTGGGCCACGCTGGCTTGGATGAGCGTCTCGTTGGATTCGACCTGAATGACCAGCGCGATGGTCTGCGTGCGCTGCTGCGCCAGCGATCGGGCCGCCTGATTGGGGGTGTATCGCGCCTCCTCGATGGCCCGCGCGATGCGTTCGGCCGCGTTGGGCGAGACGTGCGCGCTGCCGTTGAGGAACCGGGAGACGGTGCCGTAGGATACGCCGGCCAGTTTCGCCACGTCGCGGATGGTCGCCTTCTTGCCTGCATTGGTCATGGTATTCATCGTATTCGCTCCCGGCCGTACCGGTGAATTTCCGGTTTGGGCGACACGCTCTTGTGACCGGTTACATACGCCTGTATACTAGGTTCTGTAAGCGGTCACACAAGGCGTGTCGGGAACCACTTGCAGGCTCGATGGGGAGGGTCGGGCTCATTGAAGACGTTGCATGAATAATCTCCTTCCGCAGCCGGGGTCGATTTCCCGATCCCGGCTGTTCCTTCACTCGGCCATTCGCGGCTACATTGGAGGAAAGGCCCCGCCCACAATGCCGTGGCGGGCGCGGTATATTGCACAGGTACGACAGAAAGGCAGCATCCATGACCAATTCGATGAAGGCCGAACGGTTCGAGTCCGCATGGCTTGACGACCCGCGTGTATTTGCGGTCAACAGGCTCGCCGCGCATTCCAGTCATCGGTTCTACGACCATTCGCCGGCGGCCGGCGAGACGAGCGATCTTAAGCAAAGTCTTGACGGCGACTGGAGGGTGAGCGTGGTCGATCTGACGGATTTGCCCGGTGGCGCGTCGGCGCTGGAGGATGCCGAATTCGCCCGGCCGGACTTCCCGGACGGCGACTTCGGGCATATCGACGTGCCGTCCACGCTGGAGACCCGCGGATTCCTCGACCACCAGTACGTCAACCAGCAGTATCCGTGGTCCGGCCACGAGGCTCCCGAAGCGCCCGGCATCCCCGAGCACAACCATGTGGCGCTGTACCGTCGCAGGTTCACGGTGAGCCCGAAGCTCGAGACGGCAATCGCGGCCAATGCGCGCGCGGCTGCCCCCACTGGCGTCGCGGATGCCGCGCAGCAGTCCGCCGATGGTCCCGCGCACCCCATCACGCTGACGTTCCACGGTGCCTCCACGGCCATCGCCGTGTGGCTCAACGGTGCGTTCATCGGTTACTCCGAGGACTCCTTCACGCCCAGCGAGTTCGACGTCACGGCGGCCATCCACGCCGGCCCGAACACGCTCGCCGTGGCCGTCTTCGAGTTCTCCTCCGCCAGCTGGCTGGAGGATCAGGACTTCTGGCGCATGCACGGCATCTTCCGCTCAGTGGAACTTGCCGCGCAGCCGGCCGTGCATGTGGAGGATTTGCGCGTCAGCGCCGACTACAGCGCCTCTGCCGGTGCCGACGGCGACAACACCGACGGCGAAGGTTTGCTGTCCATCGACGCGGCCGTGCGCAACGTTGCCGGTGCGGCATCGTTCGAGGCGGTGCTCCGCGATGCGCAGGGTGCCGAGGTCTGGCGCGAATCGCGTACGCCGGCCGATGCGGTGGCCGCCAGAAGAGGCGTTGCCGGTGTTGCAGCCGGGGCGGAGCACGCCGCAGATACCGCGGGCATCGAGATTCCGGCGGACGCCGCTCCCGCCGACCCCGCCGCAGTCCTCCCCACCCTGACCTGGCGTGCACACGTCGGCGCGATCGCCCCGTGGAGCGCCGAATCGCCGACCCTGTACACGCTCACCGTCACCGCGTTCGACGCGGACGGCACCATCATCGAAACCGTCCCCCAGCGTGTCGGCTTCCGTCACTTCGCCATCGAGGACGGGCTCATGAAGCTCAACGGCAAGCGTATCGTCTTCAAGGGCGTCAACCGTCACGAATTCGACGCGCGCGAAGGCCGCGCGGTCTCCGAGGCGGTGATGCTGCAGGATATCCGCGAGTTCAAACGCCTCAACATCAACGCCGTGCGCACCTGCCACTACCCCAATCAGACCCGCTGGTACGAGCTGTGCGACGAATACGGCATCTACGTGCTCGACGAGACCAACATCGAAACCCACGGCACCTGGACCATCGGCGACGGTTCGTTCCACCCGGAGACCGCCATCCCCGGCAGCCGCGACGAATGGCGCGCGGCCTGTGTGGACCGGCTCAACAGCATGATCCGCCGCGATTGGAACCACCCGAGCGTGATCATCTGGTCCCTCGGCAACGAATCGTTCGGTGGTGACGTGTTCCGCACCATGCGCGACTTCGTCCACGCGACCGACCCGTACCGCCCGGTCCATTACGAGAGCGTATTCAACGACCCGGAGTACGGCGACGTCACCGACATCATGAGCCGCATGTACGCCAAGCCGGACGAGATCAAGCGGCTCTACCTGTTCGGCGAGGGCCAGAAGCCTTACATCTCCTGCGAATACGCGCACTCGATGGGCAACTCCACCGGTGGCCTGCATCTGTACACCGAGCTTGAGCAGTACCCCAAGTACCAGGGCGGGTTCATCTGGGATTACGTGGATCAGGCCCTGTTCCAGCGCCTCCCGGACGGCACCGAGCGGCTCGCGTACGGCGGCGACTTCGACGACCGGCCCAACGACTACGAGTTCGCCGGCGACGGCATCGTCTTCGCCGACCGCACCCCCTCCCCCAAGGCGCAGGAAGTCAAGCAGCTGTACGCCAACGTTCGCCTGACGCCGGACGAGGGCGGCGTGACGGTCGTCAACGACAACCTGTTCATCTCCACGGCCGATTCCCTGTTCACCGCGCGTGTTCTCGTGAACGGCGTGGAGCGTTGGCATGCGGACTACCGGTTCGATGTGCCCGCCGGCCAGACCGTGCACGAGCCGATCGCCTTCCCGCGCGTGACCGATCTGGTGCCGCTGGCCGAGCTGGGCCGCGGCGTCGAGGTGACGTATGAGGTGGATCAGCGGCTGGCCGAAGCCACCGACTGGGCGCCGGCCGGGTATGAGCTCTCGTTCGGTCAGTATGTGGCGGCGGTGTCGTTCGACGGCGTCGGCGATGATGCGGATGATACGGCGGTTGGTAGCGCCTCCGGCTCGACGCTGGCTGTCACCGCCTCCGATGGATTCAACGCCGGCATCCACACCGATTCCGGTGAGGTGCTGCTGTCCAAGACACAAGGCGGCATTGTCTCGTTCGTGCGCGACGGCCGTGAGATGGTGATTCGCCGGCCCGCGATCACGACGTTCCGGGCCCTCGTGGACAACGACCGCGGTTACGGTTCCGGATTCGAGCGCGCCCAGTGGTTCGCCGCCGGGCGGTACGCGCGCGTGGTCGGCACCGAGGTCGAGGAGACCGATAACGGACTGGCTGCCGTATACCGCTACGAGCTGGCGGACGCGTCGCATACGCCGGTGACGGTGCGGTATGAGGTCGATGCGGCGTTGCGCGTGCACCTGACCGCCGAATACCCGGGCGAGGCTTCCGCGGCGTCGCTGCCCGCGTTTGGCCTCGAATGGATGCTGCCGCCGCAATACGACCGGCTGAAGTTCTACGGATACGGGCCCGAGGAGACCTACGCCGACCGTCTGCATGGCGCGAAGCTGGGCGTGTTCTCGCGCACGGCCGCCGAGGACTGCGCGCCGTACCTTGTGCCGCAGGAGACCGGCAACCATGAGGGCGTGCGCTGGGCCGAGATCACGGACGCGGATGGGCGCGGCATGCGCGTGACGGCCGGCGGCGCCGGATTCGGCGCTGTGGGTGCCTCGGATGCTGCGGGCTCTTCGGATGCGAAGCCGTTCGCCATGAGTCTGCTGCCCTACAGCTCGCTCATGCTCGAGGAGGCGTGGCATGCGGACGAGTTGCCACCGGTGCGTCACACGTTCCTGCGCCTGCTGGCCGCCCAGATGGGCGTCGGTGGCGACGACACCTGGGGTGCTCCGGTCCATCCCGAGTTCCAGCTGCCCTCTGACCGTCCGCTCACGCTCGACGTGACGTTGGAGTTGATCTGAGTTTTCGCGGGACGGTGCTGCAAAACAGCGGTTTTGCAGCACCGTCCCAGCCCGTTGTGATGCCGGTTTGCGCTGTCTCTGTGCGAAATCGTTGGAATCGCAGCGATTGTTGATTCTGATGAATGCCACGATATGTGGTTTTGGGGTGTAATTCAGTCATCGGGGCACGGTTGTGCGGCACGGAACGACAAAACGGCGGTTTTTGCTGTTTCGTCCCAACCCGGCGCGATGTTGGGTTTTACGTCCGCGTGTGAAATCGGCGTAATTGCAAGGGTTGCTGAGTCATGTGAATGCCACGATGCGCGATTTTGCGGTGAAATCGGGCTGTCGTGGCACGGGCGCGCGGGACGGAAATGCAAAAAGCCCGATAATCACGTTTCGTCCCGCAATTGTCTCATATGAAGAGACGAAAAAGTCCGACGCATGGAGCAGAGAGGATTCGCCCCACACGCCGGACGTGTAAGCGCCCGCGGCTGGCCTTGTGGGCTCTCGAATGCCGGCGGGCAAGTATTGAAAAAGCTGTTCTTGCTGGGAATTTGGGCTCAGAAGGCTGTGATTGGCCTTCCGAGCCGTCGGCGCCTAGCGGCACCGACGAGGAATCCCCGACGAAACAACCAGCCGTCCGGGGAGGTGCTCTCCCGCGGACGGCACTGAATCACAATCAAATCACAGCACGCCCTGGGCGACCATCGCGTCGGCCACCTTGACGAAGCCCGCGATGTTCGCGCCGGCCATGAGGTCACCCTCATCGCCGTACTCCTTGGCGGCCTTCAGCGACTCGGCGACGATGGACTCCATGATGGACTTGAGCTTGGCGTCCACCTCGTCGAAGGTCCAGGACAGACGGTAGCTGTTCTGGCTCATCTCCAGACCGGAGACGGCCACGCCGCCGGCGTTCGCGGCCTTGGCCGGGCCGTACAGGAAGCCGTTGGACTTGTAGACCTCGATGGCCTCCGGAGTGGACGGCATGTTCGCGCCCTCCACCACCACGGTGCAGCCGCCGGCGACCAGCGCCTTGGCGGACTCCTCGTCGATCTCGTTCTGGGTGGCGCACGGCAGTGCGATGTCGCACGGCACGGTCCACACGCCCTTGCAGCCCTCGTGGTACTCGGCGCCCGGCACGCGCTCGGCGTACTCCTTGATGCGGCCGCGCTCGACCTCCTTGATCTGCTTGACCACGTCGACCTTGATGCTTTCCGGATCGTAGACGTAGCCGTTGGAATCGGAGACGGTCACGACCTTGGCGCCCAGCTGCTCGGCCTTCTGCACGGCGTAGATCGCCACGTTGCCGGAGCCGGAGACCACCACGGTCTTGCCCTCGAAGGAATCATTGCGCAGCACGCGCAGCGCCTCGGCGGTGTAGTAGCACACGCCGTAGCCGGTGGCCTCGGTGCGGGCCAGCGAGCCGCCGAACTGCAGGCCCTTGCCGGTCAGCACGCCGGAGTATTCGTCGCGGATGCGCTTGTACTGGCCGAACAGGTAGCCGATCTCGCGGCCGCCCACATTGATGTCACCGGCCGGAACGTCGGTGAACTGGCCGATGTGACGGCACAGCTCGGTCATGAAGGCCTGGCAGAAGCGCATGACTTCGGCGTCGGACTTGCCCTTCGGGTTGAAGTCGGAGCCGCCCTTGCCGCCGCCCATCGGCAGCGTGGTCAGGCTGTTCTTGAGAATCTGCTCGAAGCCGAGGAACTTGATGACGCCCTCGTTGACGGTCGGGTGGAAGCGCAGGCCGCCCTTGTACGGGCCGATTGCGGAGTTGAACTGCACGCGGTAGCCGCGGTTGACCTGCACCTTGCCGGCGTCGTCCACCCAGGCCACGCGGAACTTGACCAGACGCTCGGGTTCCACCAGACGCTCCAGCACGCCGTTGGCCTCGTACTCAGGATGCTTGGCGATGACCGGCTGGAGCGTATCCAGCACCTCGTAGACGGCCTGCAGGAACTCGGGCTGGTCGCCATCGCGCTTCTCGACCTGTTCGTAGACGCGCTTGACATACTCGTTGGTGAGCATAGTGGAACTCCCCCTTGGGTTGGACTACCAAATAAGACGTTTCCGATTGTAGGCGCGTTGACGGGAAACGCTCAAGGGTTCGGTACGGGATTAGTCAACTGGTGGACATGCGCGGGTCGGTCGCATGCGACAGGCGGGCGTCGTGCCTTGTCTCGTGCCGGTTATGCACGACCGCACGCGCATCGGTCGCTCCGTGGTTCAGTGGGCGAAATAGGTCTGCAGGATCATCGTGGTTTCGGTGCTCACCGGCACTGTGCGATGAATGAGGTTGAGCAGTTCCTCCAGCGCGCCGGGGGACGCCACGCGCACCACCAGCACGAAACTGGGGGCGCCGGCCACCGAGTAGCAGGAGACGATGCCCTTGATGTTCTTCAGCTTCTCCGGAATCGACGATTCGGCGGAATAGTCGAGCGGCGTCACATTGACGAACGCGCTGATCGGCAGGCCGCGCTGCTCCTGGTCGACGATGGCCTTGTAGCCTTTGATGATTCCGCGCTTCTCCAGCTTCTGCACGCGTGACTGGGCCGCGGAGACGGACAGGCCGGTCTCCTGCGCCAGCTGCGCCAGCGTGGCGCGTCCGTCGGCCTCGAGCATGGTGAGGATGCGCTGGTCGATGTCGTCGATGCCGGTCATGGTGCCTCCGTGATTCCCGCGTTGTGTGCCGGTCCTTGGCTGTTCCTGATGCCACTGTACCCGCTGCCGGCCTTGTTGCCCATTGTCGCTGTCTGCTCTGCTGGTCGGATTGGTGGATATCCTATGAAGAGGGATGTGCGGACGCTCGCGGGCATATGCAGGCGTCCACTGCCGGCGTCCACGGAAGGTGAATGCGGCGCATCGAATGCGTGGATGTGTGGCGTGGATGCGTGGATGCACAGACGTATAGACGTACAAGGAGGCTCCCATGCCGCTGCAACTGGTCAGGCAGGATATCACGCGAATGCCGGTGGACGCCATCGTCAACGCGGCGAACACCAGGCTGCTTATGGGCGGCGGCGTGTGCGGTGCGATCTTCCGTGCGGCCGGAGCACACAGGTTGCAGAAGGCCTGCGACCGCCTCTCCCCCATCCGCACCGGTGAGGCCGTGGCGACGCCGGGCTTCGACCTGCCCGCGCGGTACGTGATTCACACGGCAGGGCCGATCTGGCAGGACGGCGGCCATGACGAGGAGAGGTTGCTGCGTGCCTGCTACCGCAATTCGCTGGCGCTGGCGGTGCGTCTGGGGTGCGAGAGCATCGCGTTCCCGCTGATTTCCAGCGGCATCTACGGGTATCCGAAGGCGGAGGCGTTGCGCGTCGCCATCGACGAGATCCGGCGGTTTCTGGAAGAGGAGCCGTGTACGCGGGGTGACGGTGCCGATACCGGTGAGGACGGTGGAACCGACGCGGTGGGCGGCGAGGGTAGTTCCGCTGGTGATGCCTCCGACGACCTCGACGTGTACCTGTGCGTGTTCGACAAGGCGGCCTTCGCGGCCGGAACCGAGCTGGATCGGCGGATTCGGGAGTATATCGACGACCATTACGTCGTCGAGCATTCCGGCAGGCCCAGCGACCGTGCGCAGGAGATGCGCGAGCTTGGATACTGGGGTGGCGTCTCCGCTGGCGATGAGATTGAAGCGGCGGGGGAGGAACCGGAGGCCGTGGAGCCTTCGGCCACGGAACCGCCGGCTGTTGGATCGCCGGTGCCCAGAGGGTTCGATGACGCCGACGAATCGGCCGTTGCTACGCCTATGGCCGCGCCCGAGCCGCGCGGTGCCCGGTCGATCAATGCGGCAGACGCGCGACGAGGCCCGGAGGACGATGTGCTCGCCGATCTGGATGAGCCGTTCAACGTCATCCTCATGCGGCTCATCGACGCCAAGGGCTACTCCGACGTGGACGTGTACAAGCGTGCCAACATCAACCGGAAGCTGTTCTCGAAGATACGCTGCGGCAACGGGTACATGCCCGGCAAGAAGACGGTGCTCGCGCTGGCGATCGCCCTGCGGCTCGATATCGACGAGACGGACGACCTGCTGGCGTGCGCCGGGTACGCGCTGTCGCACAGCGTGAAATTCGACGTGATCGTGGAGTTCTTCATCATCCATGGCGTGTTCGACGTGTTCGTCATCAACGAGACCTTGTTCCGGTACGACCAGCCGTTGCTTGGTCAGTGACTGCCGTTCGTCCGGTTGCGTTCGGAAGTGTCGCTTGCGAAGCGACCCATCGCCCGTCCACTGGTGCGATGCTCGTCTCATCACCGGCAAACCGCCGGGATGAGACGAAAGGACGCATCATGATGATGGGCAATGGAATCAACGGCGAGCGTATCGGCAATACCCGCGATGGCGAGCGTGTCGGCGGCAGCGGCCGCACCGAACTGGTGTTCGTCGTGGACCGCAGCGGCTCGATGGGAGGTCTCGAATCGGACACCATCGGCGGATTCAACGGCATGCTCGCCAAGCAGCGCGCGATTCCCGGCGACTGCTCGGTGACGACCGTGCTGTTCGACAATCGCCTCGAGACCCTGCATGACCATATCAATCTGCACGCGGTCGGCGACTTGACGCCGGACGACTACTGGGTCCGTGGCAGCACCGCCCTGCTCGACGCGATCGGATCCACCATCGACCGCGTAGTCGCCATGCAGCGTCACACCGCCGCCCCCTATCGCGCCGATCATGTGCTGTTCGTTATCATCACCGACGGGTATGAGAATGCGAGCCGCCGATATTCGCTGGCCAAGGTGCGGCGCATGATCGAGCATGAACGCGAGAAGTACCACTGGGAGTTCGTGTTCCTCGGCGCCAACATCGATGCGGTTCAGACTGCGGATGAGTTCGGGATCGCGCCCGAGTGCGCGGCTGATTTCCATGCGGATGGGCAGGGCGTCCAAGCTTCGTTCGCAGCCGTGGCGTGTGCTGCGACGGCCGTGCGTCACGGGCATGGACTCGCAACCGGGGCCGCGGCGGACGCGTTGCGCGGGGTTCGGGAGGATTACCGGTCGCGGTCGCGCCGGTGAAGCCATTGGGGCGCCGGGGTGTCGCTCGGCGCCCCGCTCGGCGCACGCGCCGTCGGCGAAGCCATTTGGGGCTTTGGGGCTTTGGGATGTTGGGGTGTTGGGTCGTGGGAGGTGTCGTGGGAGGGCCTGTTGCCGGAGAGGCGAGGGCGGAATAACTCCGGTGCGCATGGGCAAATTTCGGCATTATTCCGATGGGAGGCTTCTGGAAACGTAATGTTTACATATATGGTCGCTCTGCTGTGTAATAATTCCTATGGAAATGTTTCTGGGTCGTAATAATTCCCGTTATGGCGACTCTGGGGGTCTGTTGAGCGTAGGAGGGTGATCATGCAGCAGCAGTCCGTCGTGTCGCGGTTCGCGTCATCCGAGGCGTCCCTGTCCCGGATGTCCGCGGCGTTCGAGTTGTCCATGGTGGTTCAGTCGTCCGCGACGGTGTCCGAGCCGAAATCAGCAGTGACGCCTGGTGCGTCGCTTGGCAAGGCTTCCGGCGAGGCCTCCGATGCGCCGGCCGCTGCGGCATCCGGCGTGAATCCGCCGCTCTCCCCCGCAGCGTTGGCCATCCCGCGTTCCGGCATCCGCGACGTGTTCGATCGCGTGGAGCAGGTGCCGGACGCGATCTCCCTGACCGTCGGCGAGCCGAGCGCCACCGCTGCGCCGCACATCGTCGAAGCGGCGTGCGAGGCCGCGCGCGCCGGGCATACGCGATACACCAACGTGCTCGGCATCCCTGAATACCGTCGGGCCGTCGCTGAGTATTCCGCGCGGGTGAAAGGGATTTCCTACGATCCGGAGTGCGAGATTCAGGCCGTGGATGGGGCCACGATTGGGCTGTATCTGGCATTGGCAGCCATCGTGGCGCCCGGCGACGAGGTGATTATCCCCTCGCCGTACTTCACCTCGTATGACGCCGAGGTGATGCTCGTGGGCGGCCGTCCGGTCACGGTAGCGCTGCGTCCCGAGAACGGCATGCGCATCAATGCGGCGGACATCGAGGCGGCGATCACGCCGCGCACCCGCGCGGTGATCATCAATTCCCCAGGCAACCCGACCGGTGCGGTCACGTCGGCGGCCGAAATGGCGCGTATCGCCGAGGTCTGCACGCGGCACGGCATCTGGGCCATCGCGGACGAGGTGTATCACCCGTTCGTGTTCGGCGATGATGACGTGTGTGATGACGACGTGCGCAATGCTGATGGAAAGCCGGTGGTGGCGCCCTCCATCGCTGCGGTGCCGGGCATGAAGGAGCGCACGATCGTGGTGGAAAGCCTGTCGAAGACCTACGCAATGACCGGCTGGCGCATCGGCTATCTGCTGGCGCCTGAAAACGTCATCGAACAGACCGGCAAAATCGCCGAACTCATGCACTCATCGGTCAATTCGCTGTCCCAGTACGCCGGTGTGGCCGCGTTGACCGGTCCGCAGAATCACGTCGCCGCGATGCGCGAGGAATACCGTGCCAAGCGGCAGATTGTGCTTGACGGATTGTCTGACTGCCCGGTGCTGCGCCTCGTCAAGCCGCAGGGCGCGTTCTACGCTTTTGTGGACGTACGTCTCACGGGTCTCGATTCGGACGAATTCTCACGTCGTCTTTTGGACGGGGAACGCGTGGCCGTGGTGCCTGGCGAGGCGTTCGGCGAGGCGGGGCGCGGCTTCGTGCGCCTGTCCTATGCGGGCGACGCCGATGACCTGCGCGAGGGCATCGCGCGGCTGCTCGCTTTCGCCGAACGGGTGTGGAACCCGATCACCGGTCGCCATAGCGCGTCTTACCATCCTGTGACCGTGATGGCGTAGACGGCCGTACCGTTTGTCGGCTGGCTTCCGTTGCTGGGGAGCCAGCCAAGGGCGCGCTGACAGGGTGCGGACCGGCATATGGGGCCGGAAAAGGTCGGCCGTTCTTCGAGTTCCGGTGCTGGCGGTCGGCTATCGCATATTGCCGCGCCGTCCATGGATCACGTCAGTTCCAACGATTCGGCCACTTCGTCCACGATGGTGCGCATCGCTTCGCGGGCCTGATCGGGATTGCCGCGCCAGATGCCTTCGGCCACCGCGTCGTGAGCGTCGAGGGCATCTGGCTTGGGCTTCTGCGGGTACATATGCAATTCCACGCGGCCTTTGAGCACGATGCCGATGATGTCCGACATGGATGCGAACAGATCATTGCCGCTGCTGAGCAGGATCGAGGAGTGGAAGCGAACGTCGAGGTCGTGGAAGGTGTCGAGGTCGCCGGCCTCACCGCTTTTGCGTAGTTCGCTGGCCATGACGGGGAACAGCGCACGGGCCTCCATGGAGGCGTTGCGGGCTGCTGCCGCGGCTGCCGCGGGCTCTACCGCCAGCCGCAGCTCGGTGAGGGTCCGCAGCTGCTCCTTGCGCTTGTCGGACATCAGTTTCCAGCGGATCACCTGAGGATTGAGCGCCGACCACTCCCCTACTGGACGCGGCACCAGCCCGACGCGGCGCCGGACGGTGACCGCGCCCATCGCCTCCAGGTATTTGGCCACCTCGCGCGCCACCGTGCGGGAGGTGGAGAACCGCTCCTGAATGTCCTCCAGCGTCACGGCCTCGCCGATGGGCCAGCGGTCCTCCAGCATGGCGACGGCGAGTTCGTCGGTGATTGCCGTGTGCAGCAACGCGCTTTCGTGTGGCTCGTCGGGGGTGCGGTTGACGTGCGCGGCGGTGGGGGTCGGAGTTATGGACGGGCTGGCGGACGGATTTGAGGCTGGGCGCGTAGCCGTATGTGCGGCCCGACTGGTGACCGGGGCGGGGGGCGTCGTCGCGATGGTGTCGCTGGTGCTTTCATTCATGGCTGCTCCCTCCCTGCGTGCTGGTGTCATCGCGGCCATGTGCTCCGGGCCATGTTCGCCGATGTATCGTGTGCCTGCTGTTTCGTTATATCTCATCATAATTGTCAGAAAAGTCATGCCATTCCGAAAATAAGTAGTACTTTTAATTTGACAAGTAAGATGAATGAGATGTATGGTAATACTCATCAACCATTGTGGTTCAACAAAGCAGTTGAAAGGACAATCCAGATGAGCATTCACGTCGTAGTGATGGGCGTCGCCGGATGCGGCAAATCCACGGTCGCCGAAGCCATTCGCGACCAGCTGGGCTACGTCATGGCCGAAGGTGATGATTTCCATCCGCAGGCCAACATCGACAAGATGAGCGCCGGCATTCCACTGACCGACGAGGACCGTTGGCCGTGGCTGCGCGTCATCAACACCTGGATGGTGGCCCGCGAGGCGCTCCACCAGAACACCGTGGTGTCCAGCTCTGCGCTCAAGCGCGCCTACCGCGACCTGTTGCGCGAGAACGTCGACGTATTCTTCGTGCACCTTGCCGGCTCCCAGGAGCTGATCTACAGCCGTCTTTCGGCCCGCAAGGACCACTTCATGCCGCCGTCGCTGCTCGCCAGCCAGTTCAAGGACCTGCAGCCGCTCGAGTCGGACGAGAACGGCGTTGTCGTCTCGGTCGAGGGCACCATCGACGAGGTCGTCGCCCAGGCCGTGGAGGCCGTCCGCCAATATCAGGCGTCCAAGGTCATCGGCGACGCTACGGTATCCGCAGCGGCCTGATCGCCTACGAAGCCAGCCGCGGATTTCCGAACCTCAGACGTGGTAGCCCACGGCACGCTCCGTGGTCTGTTGCCGGTCCCGGCCGGTAGCCGGTAATCATCGGTCACCGGTAGCCGTCGGCTATACCGATGCCTTTCCGACCGACTCCCCCGAATCGCTGACCGCCCTCCGATCCTGTCTCGCATGACTGCGTTCGGGCAACAGGGCCCGATATGAGCCCGAAAACGTAACTTCAATCCTTCCAACGAATGCAAGGAATCCCATGAATCTTATTCTTGCCGCCATCATTGGCATCGCCGCCATTGTGCTGCTGATCGCCGTCGCCAAGGTCCATCCGTTCATCTCCCTCATGGTCGGTTCGTTCGTCATGGCCATCTGCGCCGGCGTGCCGTTCGACGAATCCTGGAACAGCTTCACCTCCGGCGTGGGCTCCACGGTCTCCAGTGTGGGCCTGCTCATCGCCTTCGGTTCGATCATCGGCACGCTGCTGTTCGCCTCCGGCGGCGCCGACGTGATTGTGGACACGATTATGGCCAAGACGCCACTGCAGCTGCTGCCTTGGGCGATGGCGCTGATCGCGTTCATCGTCGGCATCCCGATGTTCTTCGAGGTCGGCGTCGTGATTCTCATCCCGGTGGTGCTGTTCGCCGCACGCCGCGCCAAGATGCCGGTCATCCTGCTCGGCATCCCCGCCCTTGCCGGCCTGTCCACCCTGCACGCCTTCGTGCCGCCGCATCCCGGCCCGCTGGTGGCCATCTCCGCCCTTAACGCCAATCTCGGCGTCACGCTGGCCCTCGGTCTGCTCGTGGCCGTGCCCACCGTCATCATTTCCGGCCCGCTGATGTCGCGCATCATGGCCAAGTGGGTGCCGATCCCCGCGCCGGAGCAGGCCGCCGAGAAGGAGGCCGTCAAAGATGAATCCAAGCGTCCGTCCTTCGCCCAGGCCATGACCGTCATCCTGCTGCCCGTGGTGCTGATGCTCGCCGCATCCGTGGTCGATCTTACCGAGCAGACCGAATCCCTCTGGGGCCGTACGCTGGTCTTCCTCGGTACGCCGCTGACAGCGCTGTTCATCACCGCCGTGGTGGCCATGGTGCTGCTCGGCTTCATGCAGGGCCGCACCCGCGAGTTCATCAACGGCGAGGTCGGCAAGTCCTTCGCGTCCGTGGCCGGCATCGTGTTCATCGTGGCCGCCGGCGGTGGTTTCAAGCAGACCCTCGTGGATTCCGGCATCGGCGATGTGATCGCCAACGGCATTTCCGAATCCGCGATGAACCCGCTGATCGCCGGTTGGCTCGTGGCTGTGCTTATCCGCCTTGCCACCGGTTCCGCCACCGTGGCCACCGTGACCGCCTCCGGCATCATGGTGCCGCTCGCCACCGGCATGAGCCCGACCCATCTGGCGCTGCTCGTGCTCGCCATCGGCGCCGGTTCCGTGTTCTTCTCCCACCTCAACGACGCCGGCTTCTGGCTGGTCAAGGAATACTTCGGCATGACCGTCTCCCAGACGCTCAAAACCTGGTCGCTGATGGAGACCGTGCTGTCCGTGGTGGGCCTCGGCTGTGTGATGCTCCTCTCCCTGGTCTTGTGATTGTTCCTTCGACCTCGCCCTCAACTCCTCTTCCTTCCCCTCTCCCTCCCCCTTTCTTCCACCACTTCTCCCAACCACAACGCTGTGAAAGGAATTCGCAATGCAAATCGGAATGATCGGACTCGGTCGCATGGGTGGCAACATGGCCAAGCGCCTGGCAGCCGGCGGACATCAGGTCGTCGGCTACGACATGTCCCCCGAATCGGAGCGTGACGTTGATTCGCTGGAAGCGCTGGTCGCCGCGCTCGATGCCCCGCGCGTGGTGTGGGTCATGGTGCCGGCGGGCAAGCCCACCGACGACACCATCGACCGGCTGGCGTCGTTGCTGGCGGCCGGCGACATGATTATCGACGGCGGCAACACGCGTTACGTGGATGACGCCCGCCACGCCGCGCAACTGGCCGAGCTCGGCATCCGTTTCATGGACTGCGGCGTCTCGGGCGGCGTCTGGGGCATCGACCGCGGGTATGCGCTGATGGTTGGCGGATCGCCGGAGGACTTCGAGTTCATGCGGCCGATTTACGAGACCCTGAAGCCCGAAGGCGAGTACGGCTTGGTGCTGGCCGGACCGGTCGGCGGCGGCCATTTCGCCAAAATGGTGCACAACGGCGTGGAATACGGCATGATGCAGGCGTTTGGCGAAGGCTTCGCCACCATGGTGCGTTCCGAACTCATCGCCGACCCGGCCGCGGTGATGACCTCGTGGAAGTCCGGTTCGGTGGTCGGCTCCTGGCTGCTTGATCTGCTCGCCAACGCCTTCAAGGCCGATCCGACGTTGAAGTCCATGCCGCCGGTGGCCAACGAATCCGGTGAGGCCAAGTGGATGATTGAGGCCGCCCTTGAGCTTGGTGTGCCCACCCCGGCCACTGCGGCCGCACTCTATGCCCGGCAGACCTCGCGCGGCGGCGGCGATGATACGCTGCGCGTCGTCTCCACCATGCGCGCCCAGTTCGGTGGCCACGTCACCAAGGCGTGATTGGGGCTTTCTAGAGTCCCGCGGCGGAAATTATATTTGGCTCTGTTATACCAGAATTGACACGGACTGGTCAGGTCGGGGTTTGGCTGGGTTGATCTCCTTGGGAAATCAACCCAGCTGACTCACCTCGTATGTCAAAAGTGGTTCAACAGAGCCATTATATTTGGCTCCCCTTTGGTCGCTGGCCCACGAAGGGCGGCCTGATGGGTAGTGAATGTGTTAACGAACCTCCGAAGCGGGGACGCTAGGCATCGAATCGACTGTATGTACGCGGCTCAACGAGGGTGCCGCGTACATACAGTCCCGAACAACGCGAAAACCGACTGTAAGTTCGCGGCATATTGGTTGGGCCGCGTACATACAGTCGGTTTTCGCGGATGGATGTGTGGACGACGTTGGTCGCATCCTCTATCT
This sequence comes from Bifidobacterium sp. UTBIF-78, assembly GCF_006408945.1. Lineage (NCBI taxonomy): Bacteria > Bacillati > Actinomycetota > Actinomycetes > Bifidobacteriales > Bifidobacteriaceae > Bifidobacterium > Bifidobacterium sp. UTBIF-78. Next base: position 45,993 of record NZ_JFAO01000011.1, on the reverse strand, counting down.
GCCTTGCGTGGGGTACTATTGTCCGGTTGCGGAAAGGCATTTGCCTTCCATGGGGTACCTCAATCAAAGAAACCCGAGTATGAACGCTGCAATATCAGCGCTTATACTCGGGTTTTCCTCGTTCTGGTACCCCATGGAAGGCAGATACCTTTCCGCAAACACCTGAATGTACCTCATTCAAGCGAGTTAGTCGGTTCGCGGTCCGGGCTGCCCGGCACGGGCGGAGGTTATGCTGCGCGGGCGATGGCCTGCTCGTAATCCTTGGTGCCCTTGAAGATCTCCTGCATCCACGGATTGACGCCCTGCTTCTTGGCGCGGACGAGGATGTAGCCGAGAGCGAGCACGTTGGCCACCAGCGCGATCAGCGAAACCACGAGGTTCACGTTCGGGTTGTTCACGGACTGCGTGGAGAACACCGAGTAGTCCTGGAACATCGGGAACACCTGCGCGAACATGCACCAGATGGCCAGCGTGAACGCGCGGTTCTGAATCCAGCCGCCCTTGTTCCAGAAGAAGTTGGCCACGGTCGGGGCCAGCAGCAGCGCCAGACCGCAGTACCAGGAGTGGGTGGGCAGGCAGTTGTAGGTGTAGCAGAAGTTCCACAGGTCGTAGGCCACGATGAACACCCAGGTCATGTCCGGCCAGAGCATGTCGTCCTTCTTTTTGGAGGCGTAGATGCCGAACCAGCCGGTCATGCAGAAGATGTTGAGGATGCCGGCCACGCCGTTGAACACGTTGTGCCAGCCGCCGTACAGGGTCACGCCTTCGGTGGAGATCCAGGTGGTGCCCCAGCCGCGGATGGCGGATTCGAAGTCGGAGACCACGGCGATGAGGATGTTGATGGCCACGATCACGAACGGGAAGCACTTGAACCAGTGCGACTTGCCGATGGAGCCCCACTTGTATTTGAGCGCCATGAAGCCGATGCAGCCGATGGTGGCGGCATATAGCTTGGCGTAGTGGAACCAGCTGGTCATGTGCACGTATGTGGGGTTGTTGAGCGCCCATTCCGCGCCCATGGCGGCGGCGGTGTAGATGGTGATGAAGTAGACGGTCAGGACGGCCGGTACGACGAGGAAGGCGATGACGCCACCTGCTTTGGTGCGTCGGGCGAGCTCGTTGGCGCCGATAAGGCAGCAGAAGACGAGAATCCATCCAATCCATTGATATACGACGTTGTCGCCGTAGACCTGAAACAGCATAACGGTCCTTTCCTGTGTGCTGTGCGCCCGTCAGCCCTCATTGGTGCCGGGCTATTGGCGCTCGGTCTGAGGTATTGTGCGCTGCTATGCGCGCTGTGTTGACAAAGCGTCAATTTCTCTCGCAGCTTATTGTAGCGCTCGCTTTGACATGGTGTCAATGCGGTGTGTGATGAGATATCGCGCAGGAGGCGTTGGTTCATTGTCGTCTCGGAATAGGTGGTGTCAGGGAATAGCAACCCCATGCATCCTTAGCTCTGTCGATTTTGGTTGTTTTGAGATGAAAACAAGCAGAAAACGCAAATAGAAAAACCCTTGGAATCGTTGCAATTCCAAGGGTTTGGGAGTGGAGCTAGCCGGGTTCGAACCGGCGACCCTCTGCTTGCAAAGCAGATGCGCTACCAGCTGCGCTATAGCCCCGTGAGAAAAAAATAGCGGCATAAAGCCGCTGTTATTTTCTGTGGGCCCGGGAGGACTTGAACCTCCGACCTCATCCTTATCAGGGATGCGCTCTAACCAGCTGAGCTACGGGCCCGTCCATGCACTTCAAAAGCGCACAAGTGATTACAATACCAGTGAATGCGAGTATGTCAACGTGTGCGTGTCGTCGGCGTGTCGCGTTTCTCGAATCGTGCGGACAGGCTTGCGGTGGGCTGTATTTGTGCGGCGCATTAGTGCGGAGCTGGCGGAAGGAACGGAGAGAAACGCACGAATGGCGGTTGGCCGTCCAAGCCTTCTCGAAGTGACGTGTTGCGGCGCTGGGCCGGTGCGAAGGTTCAGACCGTACGCCCGTCTGCGGCCAAGCCGGTGTCTGGCCGCCGCCGCACAATAACCGCATGAACATTGACGGGCTGGAAGTGCAGGTGGCGCGTAAGCCCATCAAAAACATGTACATCCGCATCAAACCGCCGAACGGCGACGTGGTGATCTCCGCTCCCCGGCGTATGGCCGACCGTACGATCGTCGACTTCGTGCGAGGTCGGCGGGCGTGGATCGACGAGCATCGTCGCCGGATGATTCAGGCCCGTAATCGGGCGCTTGCGAATATGGGAGAAACAGCCGCTGGGGTCGATTCCGGCAAGGCGATGGAGACGGATGGCGGTGCTCGCGACGGGAGTTCCGCGAGATTCGCAACCGTAGGGTCTACAACTATTGGCCACGCATCTACCGGTCCCACAACCACCGGATCGGCATCCGCTAATCCGACATCCACTGACTTTCCAATACGGGCTGAAGTCACCGCGATCTGGACCGACGAACGCAAACGCGCCGCCGCGGCCTCAATCAACGCGCAGCTGCCGGCGTTGCTGGCCAAATGGGGGCCGATAATCGGCCGGACGCCCTCGCACATCACCCTGCGGCTCATGACCTCCCGCTGGGGCTCATGTACGCCGGCGACGGGACGTATCCGCCTGAACCTGCAATTGGGGCTCATGGAGCCGCGATTCCTGGAATATGTCCTGGTCCATGAGATGACACATCTGTGGGAACGAGGTCATGGCGTGGGCTTCCAACGCCGCATGACGGCTTACCTGCCGCAATGGAAGGCGTTGCGTCGCGAGCTCAACCGTCGCGTGGTGCTATAGGCGGCTGAGGGGAGTTCCTATGCCGGGATAGAGCTCCCCTCAGTCAGCTTTGCTGACAGCTCCCCTCGGAGAGGGGAGCCATGTGCAACAAGTTCATATACTTCCAACAAAAAATGGGATTTGAACTGCGTTTTCCAATCATGGAAACCGGTATTTCGTACGCTTTTCGGTCAGCTGCTACGACAATCTCGGTCATGAAATAGTGTTTGCAGTCAAGAAGTCACTCATGAAATGTTGTGGATAGTAGAAAACTCGCTCATGAAATGTGGATTTTCAAGGGAAACCCAATCATTAATACGTGTTGCCCGTGCCGGGGACTCCCCTCAGCCAGCTTTGCTGACAGCTCCCCTCAGAGAGGGGGCCATGTGCAAGCGCAGATGCATCCGATGATTGTATGGCGGCGCTTTTCATAGAGCCGTTGTGCAGAATCACTGTTTAGGGACGCTGTATAGAGTCGCTGTGTGAAGGTGCTGACCTGAATCAGCACCTTCACACAGCGACGTGCTATCGGAATACCTGTGATTACGCGGCGTCACGCGAGGTGGCTGCGCATGAACCACTGGAACTTTTCGAGCTGCTGGACGTGGTCCTGGATGACGTTGGAGCTGATGACATCCAGCTCGTCCAGCTCGGCGATGGCCTTGCGATCATCGGCGATGAAGGCGTCGTAGTACTCGATGAGCGCCTCAAGGTACTTTTCGGTGCCGACGCGGCCATCCGTATCGAACGGCTTCCAGGTACGGTTGCGCACGATGGCGTCGGCGCGACCGTCCGGCGTGCCGCCCAGCGTGGCGATGCGCTCGGCGGTCTCATCGGCCTGGGCCAGCACGGATTCAACCTCCGGGTCGAGCATCTCGTGCACGGCGATGAAGTTCGGGCCGGTCACGTTCCAGTGCGCGTGCTTGAGGACCAGAGCGGCCTCCTGTTCCTGGCTCAGACGGTTCTGCAGAATGGCGATGGCCTTTTCGCTGGTCGCCTCATCGAGACCGGGGACCACAAATGCAAGTGTCATGATTGTTTCCTTCCTTTTCGCGTTCATAGAACGGTCCCTTCAGTCTACGCGGCCGTGTTATGCGGCGTGCCGAACGGCAGAAGAACATCGGACGAACGGCGAAAGGAGGGGTTTGGCTGGGCCGGTCCTCCCAGACAAAGAGGGCCAGCCAGTAAGGAAGCTCGGAAAGCCCGAGAAACCAGAGCGATCAGGCTTTCGTCTCGGCCGATTCGGCGGGCTGCCCCTCTGCGGCGCCGGCGCGGCGGACGTCGATGGTCTCGATGCGGCGGCCGTCCACCTTGGCGACCACCATGTCGTAGCCGTCGTCGGAATGCAGCACGTCACCCACCGTGCCCATCCTGCCGGTGTGCGCGAGGAAGTAGCCGGCCACGGTCTCGTACGGGCCGTCCTCCAGTTCGATGCCGGTCAGATCGGCGAAGTCCTCGATCGTCATGCTCGCGTCGATGGTGGCCACGCCGTTGACGAACACCGTCCGGGACGTGCGCTCGCCGCCCTTTTCGGTGGGCAGGTCGTATTCGTCGCGGATGTCGCCCACGAGCTCCTCGGTCATATCCTCCAGTGTGACGATGCCGTCCGTGCCGCCGTACTCATCGATGACCACGGCCAGATGGATGCCGCGCTTACGCAACAGCTCGAGCGAGGGCAGCAGCTTGGAGGTACCGGGCAGGGAGATGCCCTCGCGCACCACGTCGCGCACGGTCTTGGCGTTCGGGTCGCGCACGTCCAGCAGGTCGCGCACATGCACGAAACCGATCACGTCGTCGAAATCCTTACCGGTCACCGGGTAGCGGGAGTACGGCTGATTGCGCACGAACGCTGCGGCGTCGGCGATGGGCTGGTCGCCCTCGATGAACACCACGTCGGCGCGGGGACGCATGACCTCGGCCACGATGGTCTCGGAGGCGTCGAACACGTCGTCCAAGATCGTGCGTTCGTCCTTCGAGAGGTTGGTGTTCGAGCTGACCAGCACGCGCAGCTCGTCGTCGGACACCTCGGATTCGGTCTGCTGAGGGTCGAATCCGAGCACGCGCACGATGCCGTTCGTGTTCTTGCCGATGAGCCAGATGATCGGGCGGCAGATCGTGGCGAACGCGTCGATGGCGGGCACCACGGCGCGTGCGATCTGCTCGGTACGCTGCATGGCGATGCGCTTGGGCACCATCTCCGAAATCACGATGGAGCAGTAGGAGATGATTAGCGTGAGCACGATGTTCACCAGACCGCCGGCGATGCCGGTCGGCACACCCCAGCCCTCCACCACGGGAATCAGATACGGGGAAATCGAGGAGGCACCGAACGAGGCGGACAGGAAGCCGCACAGCGTCACGCCGATCTGCACGGTGGACAGGAAGGTGTTCGGATCGCGCGCGATTTTCGCGACCTTGGCGCCGCGCGCATCCTCCTGCTCCATCTGTTCGATCTGCGAGCCGCGCAGCGAGACCAGCGCGAGCTCGGTGCCGGAGAACACCGAGCCGAGGAGCAGAAACACAAAGATCAGGAGGATATTCAAGCCAAGTGACATACGCCCCACTCTAGGGGAGCGGGGCGTCAATGCCGGTCACCGTAGCCTGTTGCCCGTTGCCGTCGCAGCCCGCGCCCGTCAACCTCCATCGTCGTCACGCCATCGCTACCGCGCCGGTTAGCGTTGCCCCGCGCCCGTCACCGATGCCGCAGTTTGGCGGCCGCGTTGCTCACGCACACGCGCAACACCACGGTAAACACCAGCACCATGAGCGCAAGGATGCCCAGATCGAACCAGAATTGGTCGGTCGCGTGTTCCCACAGGTCGTCCTTCTTGAAGGTCGGCACCTTGGTGGGGCCATATAGCAGGCCGTTGAGGTCGATATCCGAAGCGGCCGCGGAGAAGCCCCAGCGGCCGGGGAAGACCATGCTCACCTGTTCGAGACCGTCGCGCCCGGTCACCGGGATCATGCCGCCCGAGAAGACGAGCTGCGCCATCACCAGAATCACCAGCAGCGGCATGGTCTGCTCGCCGGACTTGACCAGCGCGGAACCCACCTCGCCCAGCATGGCCGAGGCCCACGCGGTGAGCCAGACCACCATCACCAGCTCGGGGATGCCCGAGTCGGTGAGCACGCCGTGGTCCGGATGCGGCTTGCCCAGACTGATCGCCGTGACCAGCAGCGCGGCCTGCAGCAGCGTCTGCAATCCCATGACGATGAGCTTCGAGCCGGTGTACGACGTGGGGGAGAGGCCCACCGCGCGCTCGCGGTCGTAGATTGTGCGTTCGGAGACGATATCCCTTACGGACAGCGCCGAACCCATGAAGCAGGCGCCCAGGATGATAAGCGAGAGCAGCTGGTTCGGTTCGGTGGCGGCGTCCTTGAAGTCCGGTTCACCCAGACCGTGCGAGCCGGGCACCACGAGTGAGAGCAACCCCAAGAACAGTGGCAGCAGTACCAGGAAGATGAGCAGGCCCGGGTCGGCGGCGATGAGATGCAGCTGCCGGGCCACCAGCGTTACCGTCTGCTTGATGCGGAACGGCTTGGCGGGCTTTTCGTGCTCGGGGTGCTCGCGGATGGTTCGCTTGGCCTGCTGCGTGCGTTTGCGCGGCTCGGTGATCGAATACACACGGTCGGGGTCGGACGCGACCGCGGTGAAGATATCCGCCCACTCCTGACCGTGGAAGGCCTGGCCGAGTTCGGCGACTGTGCCGAAGAACGCCGGTTTGCCGCCGGGGGCGAGCATGAGCACGTTGTCACACAGCTTGTTGATGTACGCCAGCGAATGGGTCACCACGATTACCACGCGGCCGGCGTCCGCCAACTGGCGCAGCATGGTCATCACCGTGAGGTCCAGGGCAGGGTCGAGGCCGGAGGTCGGTTCGTCGAGGATGAGCAGTTCGGGGCTGGTGAGCAGCTCGATGGCGGTGGAGACGCGCTTGCGCTGGCCGCCGGATAGTTGGTCCACGCGGTTGCCGCGTCGGCCGGTGAGTTCCAGTTCGTCCAGTACGTGGTTGATGATCTCGGTGCGTTCGGCCTTGGTGGAGCCCGGCAGACGCAGTTTGGCGGCGTATTCGAGGGCGGCGTCCACGGTGAGCTTGCGATGCACCACGTCGTCCTGCGGCACGAAACCGATACGGCTGCGCAGCAGTTCGATGTTCTGCTGCACGTCGTAGCCATCGAACAGCACATGGCCTTCGGTCGGCGCGTTGAGACCCGCCACGATGGACGTGAACGTGGTCTTGCCGGCGCCCGAGGGGCCGATCACCGCGGTCAGCGTGCCTTTGGCGAACACTGCGTTGATGCCTTTGAGCAGACGCGTGCCGTTGCCGACGGTCAGGCCCACGTTCTCGGCGATCACCGCATCCGTACCGGTCAGCGGCTCGCGGTCGCGCAGCACGCCGTCGTGCACGATGAGGTCGGTGTTACCCACCGTGACCAGATCGCCCTCCTCCAGCCAGATCTTGGCCACGCGACGCCCGTTGACGTACGTGCCGTTGGCGGAGTCGAGGTCGGTCAGCAGGATGCCGTTGCTCGTGGATGCCAGCGAGCAGTGCCGACGGGAGACGAGGTAGTCATTGATGCGGATCGTGCAGGATTCGTCGCGGCCGAGCGTGCCCTCCCGATCATGGGCCGGGTCGAATGCGCCGGTGACGCGATGCGCGGTGAGCTGTGATTCCAGATGGGCCGCCTGCGTGCTGCCCGCCAGCACGGTGCTTGGGGCGGCGCCAGACGGGGTGCTGGATTTGCTGATGGCGGTGGGCCGGGTCACATGACTGACCTGATCGGGTCGGCGATTTGCCGTTGGCTGCCTGTCGTCCGGCGGAATCGGCGGACGCACGACCGATGCCGCTGATGCGGTCGGTGTCGGTGATGATGCCGGTCGGGCCGGAATCGACGGTTTCGGCCCGGCGACAGGCACCTGCTTGGCTGGTGCGGCGGGCGCCTGTGCGGCTGGCGTTTGTGCGGTTTGCGGCTGTGTTATGCGTACCTGCGTCGCCTGCGCCTGTACCGCATGTGCCTGTACCGTCTGCGCCTGCGCAACGGGCGCCGCAGACGGCATCTGCGCCGCCGCCGGTGCCGGGTCGCCCACCACACAGGTGAGCGTGGCGTTGCGGGCCAGCATCACGGTGGTGGTCGAGGTCAGCAGTACCGAGCGGGTATGCATGCCGCGGATGGACAGGCCGTTGGCGCTGCCCATATCCTCAAGCAGCCATCCGTCCTCGGTCCAAGTGATGCGCGCATGATGATGCGAGACGTACGGATTGGGAATCACCAGATCGCAATCGGATGCGCGTCCGATGATAACGGTGTGTTTCGGGCTGGCGACGTATCTGGTCGAGCCATAGTAGACGGTAAGCGCAGGTGGCATGATGCGGCTTCTTCCGATGGTCTTCTCTCGATACTCACCATCATCCCCGCATTATCGACCCGGTGCAAGGCAGCGGTGCCCATAGGTGTTCCGCCGGGCCACGCTGCCCTTGTGCATGCGCATATCGCCTGGCCGCAGCATCGCCTTGGCATAGCCCCGGTTTCGCTCCGGCACTCTCGTCTCGGCTCCCACCTCACCGGGTAGGAAGCCGCATCGGAAGCCGGAGCGGGGGAGCCGTGCCGGACAGCATCATGCCTCAGAAGCTCAGCACCTCGACCTTGCCGGACTCCAGCTCGTACCGTGCGCCCACGATCATCAGACGCTCCTCGGCGAGGGCCTGCTGAATCGCGGGGGAGCGGTCCACCAGCATTTCGATGGTGCGCGCCACATGCACGCGCTCGAAATCCTCGGCGCACTCCAGTTCGGCCTCGCGGGCCTGCCACACGGACATGCCGGCCTGCCGCATCACGATGGAATCCGAGTTGGCGATCTGCTCATCGAAGTCGTCGATGGCGTCCGCAGTGGCCAACGAGTCGTCGGCGTTGGCGGTGATCGAGTGCATGAGCTCGTCAAGCTCGCGGTCCGCGGTCTCCAGCGCGCCGCAGCGGGCGTGGCCGAGCACGCAGAGGAGACTCACATGCAGCTTGTTGACCGCGTATTCCAGCGATGCCACCACCGCGTCGTCGATGATCTGGCCGGCGGTGCGCACGGTGAACAGGTCGCCCAGACCCTGATCGAAGATGATTTCGGGGGGAACGCGTGAATCCGCGCAGGCCAGCACGGCCGCATCCGGATTCTGCCCGTCGGTGAGCATGTGACGGGTCTCCTTGTCCTGCCAGGGATGCTCCGCCTTGCCCGTATAAAAACGACGGTTGCCCTGCAACATGCGGCTCCACGTCGCGTTCGCGGTGGCCTCCGCCAGGGAATCTGCCTGAGCCATGACACCTCCATGATCAATGGTTCGTACGGTTCCATCTTACTTGGAACGGGGTCATCACCCGGGCTCGTTCGCTGATGGGGGCGGCTGTGGGCGGCTGTGGGGCGGGTGTGAGCAAAGAGCAGGCCGGGTGATTCGCGGCCAAAGGAGCGGGACGGCTGTGACGAGGGTCATAGGCCGATTTCGCCCGAACCGGGAGCGGTCAGGTTACGATGGAGTCGGTAACGGTACTCAGTCAGTACTTAGTCAGGAAAGGACCGAATATGACTCTTCTGCAGCACGAGCTCACCGATTTCAAGGTGAACGCCTTCCAGAACAACGAATTCCACGAGGTGACCAAGGCGGACGTGCTCGGCCACTGGTCCCTGTTCTTCTTCTACCCGGCCGACTTCACCTTCGTGTGCCCCACCGAGCTCGAAGACCTCGCCAAGAACTACGAGAAGTTCAAGGAGATCGGCTGCGAAATCTACTCCGTCTCCACCGACACCCACTTCGTGCACAAGGCGTGGCATGACGCCAACGAGAAGATCGCCAAGATCCAGTACCCGATGCTCGCCGACCCCACCGCCGTGCTGGCCAAGGACCTCGACACCTACAACGAGGCCGACGGCATGGCCGAGCGTGGCGATTTCATCGTGAACCCGGAGGGCAAGGTCGTGGCCTACGAGGTCATCTCCTCCAACGTGGGCCGCAACGCCGAGGAGCTGCTGCGCCGCGTGCAGGCCTCCCAGTTCGTCTACGCGCACGGCGATCAGGTCTGCCCCGCCAACTGGACCCCGGGCGAGGAGACCATCGAGCCCAGCCTCGACCTCGTCGGCCAGCTCTGATCTGCGCTGAATAGGTAACTTTGGCTCCCCTCTCTAAGGGGGAGCTGTCGCGGAAAGCGACTAAGGGGAGTGCTCGCGAAAGCTAGCTCAATCCAATATGCTCCCCTCAGTCTCACTGCGTTCGACAGCTCCCTTCAGAGAGGGGAGCCGCTGTATGTATGTAAGGAGTTTCGATCATGACTCAGACCAACAATCTCTACGACGTCGTGGTCATCGGCGGCGGTCCTGCGGGCCTCACCGCCGGTCTGTACCTCGCCCGCGCCCGCTACCGTGTGCTCGTCCTCGAAAAGGACGATTTCGGCGGGCAGATCACCATCACCAACGAGGTCGTGAACTATCCGGGCGTCGGTCGCACCACCGGCCGCGCGCTCACCCAGACCATGCGTCAGCAGGCCCAGGACTTCGGCGCCGAGTTCCTGTCCGCCGAGGCCACCGGTCTTGACGTCGACGGCGATGTCAAGACCGTGCACACCTCGCGCGGCGACCTGAAGACCTTCGGCATCCTCATCGCCACCGGTGCCTCCCCGCGCAAGCTCGGCTTCGAGGGCGAGGCCGAGTATGCCGGTCGCGGCGTGGCCTATTGCGCCACCTGCGACGGCGAGTTCTTCACCGGCAAGGAGGTGCTGGTCATCGGCGGCGGGTTCGCCGCAGCCGAGGAGTCGGTGTTCCTCACCAAGTACGCCTCCAAGGTCACCGTGCTCGTGCGCGAGGACGACTTCACCTGCGACGCTTCCGTCGCCGCCGAGGCCAAGAACAACCCCAAGATCGACGTGCGCTACGGCGTCGAGCTCAAGGGTGTCACGGCCGGTCAGGGCGGCCTGCGCGAGGCGGCGATCCTCGATCGGGCCACCGGCGAGACCGAGACGTGGAAGCCCGCCGATGGCGGCACCTTCGGCGTGTTCGTCTTCGCCGGATATGTGCCCGCCACCCAGCTCGTGCGCGGCGTGGTCGAGCTCGACGACCACGGCTATGTGGTCACGCACGGTTATCTTGAGACCTCCGTGCCCGGCGTGTATGCGGCCGGCGACCTGCGCGTCAAGAACTTGCGTCAGGTGGTCACCGCCACCGCCGACGGTGCGATCGCGGCCGTGGAGCTGGAACGGTATGCCAAGCAGCTGAGCGAGAAGACCGGTCTGGTGCCGCCGCGCCCCACCGCCTCCGCGTACGAGAAGGCCGAGGCGGCGTCCGACGCCTCCGCCGCGCCAGGCACCACGCCGGCCCCGGCCCCCGCCAAGCGCAGCGCTGATGCCGCCGCGGCCGCCGCACAGACGGCGAAGCAGCCCGGCGAACTGTTCTCCGCCGCCATCAAGCAGCAGCTGGGTGTGGTATTCGGTCGCATGACGCGCCCGATCACGCTGGCCCTTGAGCTGGATGACACCCCGCTTTCCGCGGAATTGCAGGGATTCGTGGGCGAGATGGTCGCACTGTCCGGCGGTAAGCTGAATTCCGTGGCCGTGGACGCCGCAGGACTGGTCACCGCGATCGACGGCTCGTCCGCGCCGGCCGGTCTGGTGGTCGGCGAGCCGCTGGAGGTCGTGCTTCCGGGCGCTGGCGCCGACTCCGGTGACTCCGGTGACGGTGCCGTGTCGCTGCCGCTGTACGGTTCGTTGGACGATTCCGGTCGTGCCGAGTTCGACCCGGCCGGCGTGCTGCCGCTCGCCCGCCCGGTCGTGCGTCTGTGCGTCGCGGCCGAAGGCGATGGCGCCGACAAGAGCGTCCTGACTTTCACTGGTCTCGCCTTCCACGGCGTGCCCTCGGGCCACGAGTTCAACTCGTTCGTGCTGGGCCTGTACAACGCGGCCGGCCCCGGCCAGCCGCTTGGCGATGACCTCAAGGAGCGCGCGGCGGCGATCAAGGAGCCGACCGACATCATGATTCTCGTCTCCCTGACCTGCACGATGTGCCCGGAGACCGTGCTGTCCGCGCAGCGCATCGCATCGCTGAACCCGGCCGTGCGTGCCGAGGCCTACGATGTCTCGCACTTCCCGGAGCTCAAGGACCAGTACGGTGCGATGAGCGTGCCCTGCATCGTCATCAACCGGCCTGACGGCGCCCAGACGGTCGAATTCGGCAAGAAGAGCATCCCCCAGATGCTCGAGCTCGTCGGCGCCTAGATTTTCGGGCTTTCTGGGATTCCCGGAATTCCCGAAAACCTGCCTTGCGGTCCTCGCAATCCCGAGACTGGTCCTCATCACAGTCGCACATGCCCGGAATTCGGATGCAACGGATTCCGGGCATTGTCATGTGCGATGCGCAGGGTTTCATCCCCCGGAGTATGGCGTCGAATCCCGAACGCCGGCATCTTTCACTTTCCTTTCAATAATTCTTTCATGTAAGAACTTGAATTCTTACATGTTAGAATTATTGAAAGAGTGGTGAAATGGGAAAGGACCGCGGCGATGATTCCCGACAAGGAAAGCCTGACCGTAGAGTTCAAAAGCGAGCAACGCAGACCGCAGACCGATGACGAAATTGTGGATAATGTGGTGGCGCTGGCTAACACGCAAGGTGGCGTCCTGTACCTTGGCGTGGAGGATGACGGAATCGTGACCGGTGTGGACAAGCATCACCGGAATATCAATGGGCTGGCGGCTTTCATTTTCAATAAAACAGTGCCGCAGCTTTCCGTGCGTGTTGCGTTATTGCAGGAAAACGGCAAACCTGTAGTGAGCATTGAAGTGGACAATAGCCAACAGATTGTATCCACCAGTCAGGGAAAGACGCTGCAGCGCCGTCTTAAAGCAGACGGAACACCGGAAGTCGTTCCGTTGTTCGTTGCGCAATTCATCAGCCGTCTATCCCAGCAGCGCTCCTATGATTTCAGTGCGCAGCCGGCTCCGGAAGCGCAGCTGAGCGATTTGAGTTCTGAGTCGCGGAACAAGTTGAGAAGTCATATTCGCAGCGCCAACGCTCATAATTCATTGCTGTCTTTTGACGACGAGGATTTCGATCGGGCGCTCGAGTTAGTGGTTGACGGCCCCTATGGGCTGCAGCCGTCCGTTGCTGGTTTGTTGACCATCGGATCCATCGATGCTATTCGCCGATCGGTCCCCGCTGCATCTGCGGTGTTTCAGGTGATGAAAGGTCTGGTTCCCAAGGTCAACACGGATCCATTCATATTGCCGTTGGTGGATATGTTTGATCGTATCGGTGAACTGATGGAGCCATGGAACCCCAGTCATGAAATCATGAGTGGTCTTATCCGCGTCGATTTACCTGATTTCGACCATGGGGCGTTCCGCGAAGCGATGATCAACGCGTTTTGCCATCGCGATTATGCGCGGATGGGTTCGGTGAGATTTCTGGTTGACGATGAAGGATTGACCATAGCCAATCCCGGGGGATTTATCGAGGGAGTCTCCGAGGCTAATCTGCTCACTGCACAACCTCGTTCGCGCAATCCGCAGCTTGCCCTGATTCTCAAAGCTGCTGGATATGTTGAGCGGACCGGTCGAGGGGTGGACACCATTTATGCGGGATCGCTCGCGTCGGGTGGCGCGTTCCCTGATTATTCGCAGTCCAGCGCCGAAGAGGTTGTTCTGTTCTTACGCCGTATGGTACCGGATAAGGCGTTCGTGGCAATGATCGGTGACGAGGAGCGACGACGTGGCGCTCCGCTGCCGGTTTGGTCGTTGATTGTGCTTTCGCTATTGAAGGAGCACCGCAGATTGACGTTGTCCCAGCTTGGTGAGTTCTCTCATCTGGAGCACCGTCGTATCACTTCCGCTGTTGAAAGCCTGGTGGAGTCGGGCCTTGTGGAGGGGGTCGGAAACGGTGGTACGCGAGCGTATATGCTGAGTGCGCAGGTGTATAAGCGTTCTGATGGCATGACGTCCTATGTGCGGCAGCGCACTATTGATGCCACGCGTCGTAAGGGTCTTATTCTGGAGTTCGCCGAGAAAAATGGAGGCACCGTTGCCACGGCAGATGTCATGGATTTGTTTGGGCTGAGTTATATCAGCGCGTATAGGTTGCTGAAGCAACTGGAGGACGGTAATAAACTGCGGCGCGAGGGGAGCGGACCGTCATCGCGTTATGTATTGGTGTGACCGGTATGAGCAGGCGTGCATATCGCATATCCTTTCACTCTCCTTTCAATAATTCTTTCATGTAAGAATTCGAGTTCTTACATGAAAGAATTATTGAAAGGATTTGAGTCTTTGCCGGGAATCGAATAGCCGGCAAAGGAGGTTTTCCGCTCCTGGGGGTGCGGGCGCAGCTCGGCGATGAATGACTTGGGTGAGCTCTGGCGGCTGACGGTGCCGATTGGGATGAGAACCAGGGGGATGCGGGGTTCTCAAATGCGGTGATTATATGTGCGGCTTAGCCTTCGGGGCTCTTCGTATGCCGATTTTCGTGCGGCATAAAAACGGGGAAGCCCCGCTCTGGTGAGCGGGGCTTCCCGAGGATAGGTGTCGATGCCGAAAATCAGCCCGTGTTCTGCAGGCCTGCGGCGACGCCCGAAACGGTGCAGAGGATGAGATAGATGAACCCGGCCTGCTGGCTGTGGCTGAGTTCTTCCTTGTCCACCTTCTTGCGCAGCGAACGCAGGGCGAGCACCTGGGTGAGCGACAGGGCGTCCACATACGGAGAGCGAATGCGGATGGCCTGGCCGAGCACATGACGGTGCTGGAGCGGCCACTTGTCGCCGACGATGTCGAGCACCCACTTGCGGGTGAGTTCCATCTCGCTGAGCACCTTATCGTTGAGATCCTCACGGTCGCCGAGGGCGAGGTACATCTTGGCGATGCGCTCGTCCGTCTTGGCGATGGACATCTCGATGTTGTCGATGAAGGTGGAGAACAGCGGCCATTCCTCGTACGCCTCGCGCAGCGTCTGCAGATCGCCGAATTTCTCGCACGCGGTTCCCAGACCGTACCAGGCGGCCAGGTTGATGCGGGCCTGAGCCCAAGAGAAGATCCACGGAATCGTGCGCAGGTCGTCCAGCGACTTCGCGCCGAGGCCACGCTTGGCCGGGCGGGAGCCGATCGGCAGCAGACCGATCTCGGTCAGCGGCGTCACGGTGGAGAACCACTGGGCGAAGTCCGGCGTGTGCAGCAAGTCGAGGAAGCGCTCGTGAGCGGCCTCATCCAGCTGGTTGGCCATGTCCGCGTACTTGACGGTCATATCCGTGTTGCGCTTCTCCACGCTCGGGGCGGACTGCAGCAGGGTCGCCGCGGCCACGGACTCGACGTGGCGGATGGCCAGCACCGGGTTGCCGTAGCGGGCGAAGATGACCTCGCCCTGTTCGGTGAGCTTGAAGCGGCACTTGACGGAACCGACCGGCTGGGCGAGCACCGCGCGGTTGGCCGGGCCGCCGCCACGACCGACGGCGCCGCCGCGGCCATGGAACAGGGTCAGGTCGATGTTGTGCGATTCGGCCCACTTGGCGATGCGCTCCTGGGCGGAGTGCAGGGCCAGCGTGGCGGAGGTCGGGCCGGCGTCCTTCGAGGAGTCGGAGTAGCCGAGCATGACCTCGAGCTTGTTGCCGGTGGCCTTCAGGCGCGCCTGGACCTCGGGGATCTTAATCATTTCCTCGAGCACGTCCACCGAGTTCTGCAGATCCTCGAGCTGCTCGAACAGCGGGATCACGTCGATGGTCGGCACGTCCTCCGGATGGGCGAAGGCGAGACGGTTGAGCTCGTAGACATCCTTGATGTTCTGGGCGCTCTTCGTGAAGGAGATGATGTAGCGGCGCGCGGCCTTGAGGCCGTTGCGCTTCTGAATCGAGCCGAGGGCGCGGAAGGTGTCGAGCACCTCGTGGGTCATCGGCTGCAGTTCGCCGCGTTCGCCGTGCAGGCCGTGCTCGCGGATGTCCGCGAGGGCACGGGAATGCACCACGGAATGCTGACGGAACTCCATCTCGACCATGTGGAAGCCGAAGGTCTCGGCCTGCCAGATGAGGTCCTGCAGCGGGCCGTAGGCGGAGCGCTTGGCGCCCGCGTCGGCCAGCGACTGCTGGACGGTCTTGAGGTCGGCGATGAAATCGTCGCAGGTGTGGTACATCAGGTCGGCGTCACGCTCGATGGTGTAGTGCAGGCGATCGGCGATCACCGGCATCACGGCGCGGTGCAGCTCCTTGGTGGAGATCAGCGCGGCCTTGTCGGTCAGGCGCTCGCTCATCTCCTTCTGATGGCTCCACAGGCTCTTGAGCGCGGCGCTCGGCGGGGTGGTCTCGGCCTCCATCGTGAGGTTCTTGCCCACGGTGCGGGTGGACTCCTCAAGCGCGGCCAGCACATGGTCGGAGAACTTGCGGGCCACCTGACGGCTCACCTTGGCGGTGACGTTCGGGTTGCCGTCGCGGTCGGAGCCGATCCAGCTGCCGGGATGGAAGAACGCGGGGCAGACGGGCGGCACCAGACCGGCCTTGTCGCCCAGCACCCAATCGTCGAAGCGACGGTAGACGGCCGGAATCGTGTGGAAGAGCGTGTTGTCGAAGATGTCGAGAATCGTATCCGCCTCTTCGACAGGGGTCGGCTTCTTCAGTGCGATCGGCGAGGTGCGGAAGAGCGCGTCGATCTCGTTGTAGAGACGGCGCAGGTTCTCCTTCTTGTCCGATCCGCCCAGACGCTTGTGCGCTTCGAGCAGTTCGGAGATACGGCGAATCTTGCCTTCCACGGCCTTGCGGCGGGCCTCGGTGGGGTGCGCCGTGAAGACGGGGTGGAATTCGAGGCGATCGAGCAGTTCCTTGGCCTTGGCCGGGCCCATCTCATTGATGAGCTGGTGGTAGGCCACGGTGAGCTCGTTGATCGGATCGACCGCCTGGTCCTCGGACACCTTGTTCTCACGGCTGT
Source organism: Bifidobacterium sp. UTBIF-78 (assembly GCF_006408945.1). Classification (NCBI taxonomy): domain Bacteria; kingdom Bacillati; phylum Actinomycetota; class Actinomycetes; order Bifidobacteriales; family Bifidobacteriaceae; genus Bifidobacterium; species Bifidobacterium sp. UTBIF-78. The sequence continues at coordinate 29,303 of NZ_JFAO01000011.1, read as the reverse complement.
GCAGCACGGAGACGCGGTAGTTCTCCTCGGACAGGTTCGCCAGATGGAAGTAGGTGGCGAATGCGCGGGCGAGCAACTGGGCATCATGCAGGGTCATGTTGTCGATGACGTCCACGGCCGCCTTTAGGCCGTCATGTCCCGGATTCGGGTCCTCCATGCCGCCGAAGTGCTCCGCGCTGGCCTCCACCGCGTAGTTGCGCACGGTGTCGAACGTGGAAAGCAGTTCGGGGTTGTATTCACCCAGTACGTCACGCAGGATTCGCAGACACAAATCCATGTCGTACTTGAGGTTTTCGGGAAGATCATGCTCCTCCGGACCCTTCTTGCCGGTTCCGGTGGTGACGATGGCGGCGTCAGCTGGAGTGATCTGTTCTGCTTCTTCTGATGCCAATATAACCTCCTTTGCCGAATATCAGGTTGCTCGGTCTACTGGTCGTCCGCGGCTCCTCCGCGGTTGTTGAGGCCAGTCGTTGCAAGCCCACAGCCCGTATTCAACGTGGTTGTCGTGTGGGCAACAGTGTATCCCCGCATAATCGCCACTTACGTTACGAAGTCCACTGTTCGATTGATGTTGTGCCGCCGTCAGCCTGCCGTCTCATATGGCGTTCGGAAAATGTCCGTAATATGAAATTGCTGCGTGGGCGCGTATCTGGCCGGGGAGGGGCGCGGGGTACGTTGAATTGCTGGCGGGCCATGAGTGTTCTGACGCGCGATGCATTCGTGCATGCCATGCGTGACGTCGCGAGACAGGTATGACCAGGCCGAAACGAGCCGGTATTCCTGTACGTATGCACACAGGAATCCATGGCGGTGGACGCTTTGCAATCCGCCGTGGAAGCGGCAATACAACAGTCACGCAAACTACAACAGTCAAAAGTCGAGAAATCAGCAGGAACCGGGGAATCGCATGCAGCAGCAGACGGACCACATCGAGCACCCGCAGGCGCATCAGGAACACCGCAAACCCAACGAACACGGCGCCATCGCCGTGCAGCACTTCCACACCCATTCCATCCCTCTGGATATGGAGGACATCGAGCGCGACTGGGACAAGCCCATCGCCGAGGCGGGCATCGCGGCCAAGGCGAGCGTGATTGTGCGCGTCGGCCTGCTGGATCTGTCGGCCGGCACCGGTTCGTTCCGCGTGCGCGAGATGATGCATCGCATCGCCTATCCGCTCGGCGTGCATGTGCGCGCGGACGTCAACCTCACGGACATCGAAGCCGCCTGCACGGACGGCAAGGACCGCATCACCGAAGTCATCGATTTGCCGACCACCGGCGTCAACACCGAGCGCATCTGGCTGCTTGAGCACTTCGCCGACTGGTTCAGCGTGAACCTCGGCGAGGAGTCGATGTACCACAAAACCTCGGAGGTGTCGCGCGGACTGATGCGTCACCTTGACGTCAAAGACGCCTCGCAGCTTTCCGCCGACCTGTCCAAGCGGATTCGGGAGGAACAGAAGGAGCGTCAGGCCGAGGCCCAGGAAGCCGAGGTACGGCATGACCAAGCCGGGTCTGCCGCGCAGGAAGGCCAGGATGCCGTGCTCGATGCGCTCGAGGAAGCCAGCCGGCACACCGATCCCGGGCAGCCCCTCGCCGAACAGCTCGATGTGCATGAGACGGACTGGTCCCAGTCCGCGATGACCGAGTCGTTGGCCGCGCGCGCCGAGGTCGCCGAGCGCGAGGAGCAGGAGATCGCCGAGCAGCGTCATCGCCATGGTGCCGAGGGCGGCCAATCGGATTCCGAAGTCATGGGCGTCGACTTCACCGAACTGAGCGATCGCCTCAGTGACGAGCATGGCCGCGAAGCCGAACGTGATGCTTCTTCGGCGGCGGCGCGCCGGAGCGACGACCACGACATCCACGGTGGCCACGGCCATGCGGGCCGCCACGGCGCCGCACCGGACGACGGCTTCATCTCGTCTGCTGCGACCGATCGGCGAGGCCATGCCCACAAGCCCCCGAAGGGTGAATACGCCGCGCACTTCGACCACGTCGGCAAGTCGCCGGTCTCCGGTCGCCCGGGCATCACCGTGCGGCAGGCCCACCAGCGTCTCGATATGATCGAACGCCGCAAGCCGCTCTATTCCCCGGCCTTCGCCGGACTCGCCTCGGCCATCGCCTGCGCATCCTTCGTGTTCCTGCTCGGCGGCGGTCCGTACGACATGATTGGCGCGTTCGTCGGCGCCGGCCTCGGGCACTGGCTGCGTCGCCGGCTGTTCAAGCACCACCTCAACCAGTTCTTCGTCACCTTCGTGTGCGTGGCGGTGGCGGCGCTCGCATGCACCGGCACGCTGCGCCTCATCGGCCTGTTCGACCCGGTGGCGCTGCAGCATGACACCGCCTACATCGGCGCCATGCTGTTCGTCATTCCTGGCTTCCCGCTGATCACCAGCGGATTGGACATGGCCAAAATCGACTTCCCGTCCGGTATCCAACGCCTGATGTACTTCCTGTGCATCGTGCTGATGGCCACGCTCGCAGGCTGGATGGTCGCCACCATCGTGCATCTGAACCCCACCGGGTTCGAGCCATTGGGCCTGAATGTCTGGGTGAACGGGGTGTTGCGCTTCGTGTTCGCGTTCCTCGGCGTGTGGGGCTTCTCCATCATGTTCAATTCGCCGCAGCGCATGTGCCTGGTCGCCGCGCTCATCGGCGCCATCACCGACACGTTGCGACTGGAACTCGTCGAGTTGCTGAACGTGCCGCCTGAAGCCGGTGCGTTTATCGGCGCATTGCTCGCAGGGCTGCTCGCCTCTGCGTGGCGTTCGTCCGTACGCAAGGGTTGGCTGCCGCCGCATCTGGGATATCCGCGCATCTGTCTGACCGTGCCCTCCATCGTGATCATGGTTCCGGGCCTGTATATGTACCGTGCCATGTGGTACCTCGGCAGCTTCGACACATTGAATGCGCTGGACTGGGCGTTCCGTGCGTTCATGGTGATTATCTGTCTGCCGATTGGTCTGGCCATGGCCCGCGTGATCACGGATAAATCCTGGCGATACGACATCTGAGGCGTCTGAAGCATTTGCAGCGTCTCAAGCGCATGAAGCGCGCGGCGGCGTGTCTCAGCATGGTGACGGCGCAAGACGCATAGGGGGCCGTATCCGCTACCATCATGCGAACGACGGCAATCGCCGCTCTGACCCGCATCGCAATCGGCAATTTCGATCATCACCGGCGATTCGCGGGCGTCAATAGAGAGAGGAACACAGTTGGCGAACGATTTCTGGATCCTGCTGGCCATGGTCATCTATTTCGCGGCCATGTTGTCGATCGGATTCATCTACTCCAAACGGTCCAACTCCTCCTCCAAGGAGTACTTCGCCGGCGGACGCGGCGTGGGGCCGTGGCTGACCGCCCTGAGCGCCGAGGCCTCCGACATGTCCGGCTGGCTGCTCATGGGCCTGCCGGGTCTGGCCTATTTCACCGGCGCGGCCGACCCGATGTGGACCTCGATCGGTCTGGCATTGGGCACCTATCTCAACTGGAAGCTGGTGGCCCGCCGACTGCGCCGCTACTCGGTGGTGGCGGGCGACGCCATCACCATCCCCGACTTCTTCGCCAAACGGTTCCATGACCGGCGCGGCGTCATCTCCACTCTTGCGGCGATCATTATTCTGGTGTTCTTCTGCGTATACGTGGGCAGCTGCTTCGTCACCGTCGGCAAGCTCTTCAACGCGCTCTTCGGCTTCGACTATCACGTCATGATGATCGTCGGCGCGCTGGTGGTGTTCGTCTACACCATCGTCGGCGGATACCTGTCCGTGGTGATGACCGATTTCATCCAAGGCATGCTCATGTTCTTCGCCCTTGCCGTGGTGTTCATCGGCACGGTGGCCTCCGCCGGTGGCATCGGCAACACCGTCGCGTTCCTGCAGTCCATCCCCGGCTTCCTTTCGGGTACGCAGGTGGCTGCGCCGCAGCTTGATCCGGTCACCGGTCAGCAGCTCGTGGAGACCGGGCGTGCGATGTTCGGCGCGCCCTCCGACTACGGCGTCATCACCATCGTGTCGATGCTGGCATGGGGTCTCGGCTACTTCGGCATGCCGCAGGTGCTGGTGCGGTTCCTGTCGATCCGCAGCGTCGAAGAGGTGCGCAAGTCCCGCATCATCGCCACCTCGTGGTGCGTGCTGTCGCTGGCCAGCGCCGTGTGCATCGGTCTGGTCGGCCGCGCGATGATGCCCACGCACCTGCTCACCGCAGCCTCCGCCGAGACGATCTTCATCGTGCTGGCGCAGACCCTGCTGCCGAGCTTCGTGTGCGGTGTGGTGGTGTCCGGCATCTTCGCGGCCTCCATGAGCTCCAGCTCGTCGTACATGATCATCGGCGCCTCCGCGATGGGCGAGAACATCTTCCGCGGCCTGTTCCACAAGCAGGCGACGGACCGTCAGGTCATGATCGTGGCCCGTTTGACGCTGGTCGTCATGTTCCTGTTCGGCATTCTGGTGGCCTTTGATCAGAACTCCTCGATCTTCCAGGTGGTGTCCTACGCGTGGGCCGGGCTGGGGGCCTCATTCGGCCCGCTCATGCTCAGCGCGCTGTACTGGCGGCGTACCAACAAGGCGGGCGCCGTCGCCGGCATGTTGTCCGGCACGGTCACGGTGCTGGTTTGGCATAACTTCGTCAAGCCGCTTGGCGGTGTGTTCGCCATCTATGAGCTGCTGCCGGCGTTCATCGTTTCGTTGCTGTTCATTGTGGTGGTTTCGCTGCTGACCAAGCGTCCCGACGAGCGCATGCTCTATGAATTCGACCACTACATGGACGACCCGTTGCCCGGCACCCTGCCCAACGGTTCCGTGCTGGTCGACGAACCCCTGAAAGCCATGGAGTCCGAGGTTCGCGGCGGCAAGTGAATCTGCTGCCGGCGCGGCGTGGTGTGTGTGCCTGCGCAGCCACCCCTTAGCAATGGGCGAGCGGGGCACATAGGTTGAGGGTTTCTGCTTTGTGAGGGGTACATTTGCCCCATTGCAGACAGCTATCTGCTTTGCAAGGGGTACCTAATTGATGGTATTCCGAGTATGCGCGTTGCAATTTCAACATGCATACTCGCATTGTTGCCGATTAGGTACCCCTTGCAAAGCAGATAGCTTTCCGAGACAAGGCAAATGTACCCCTTACAACGCAGAAAGCTCATAACGCCGGGAGTCTCATAGTGCAGAGCTTCCGTTGTCTAGTAAACGCGGTTGCCGTTCACCAACGTCATCACGACATGATTCGGCATGGCGCGCATGGCTTCAGGTGTGGACACGGCATACGGATTGGCGTCCAGCAGCACCACATCGGCCGGATCGCCCGTGCAAAGATGATCGCGACCCGTGGCCGTGGAAGCGGCCAGCGACATATGTGCGGTAAGCCGTTGCTCCGGTTGGAACGGCTCACGATCGGAACTCTCGGTTGCGAAGACGGCTGCGGAGATAGCCAGCCATGGGTCAAGCGGAGCAACCGGCGCATCCGATCCCATGCGCAACCGCGCAAGACCGTATCGGCTGCCATGCGGCGCAGCCTTCGCAGCTGTATCGCGGTGCGCTTCCGCATCCTTCCTGGCCTCTGCCATGGTGTCGGCCAGTGCGCGGAACGGATAGGGGACGCCGGCAGGATGGGCCCAGAAGCGGGCGATTACGTCGCGATCGTCCATTGCATGCTGAGGCTGGATGCTTGCGTCGAGTCCCAGCGCCGCCAGACGCGGGATATCCCGGGGCTTGAGCATTTGCGCGTGCTCAATTGAACCGTGGGCGTGGGCGGCCTTCGCCGCGTTCAACACAATGGTGTTCGCCTCGTCGCCGATGGCATGGCATGCGATGTCGAAGCCGTGCTCGGTGGCCAGACGCATGTAATCCTCAATTTGCTGCGGCGTGTAGCTCAGGACGCCGTAGGTCGGCGGTTCGATGCCGGAATACGGCGTGGAGCAATACGCGGAACGTGTGTTGAGCGAGCCGTCCGCGATGAGCTTCATGGCGCCGACGCGCCCCAGGCCGTGGCTGCCGGGTAGCGGGTCGCCAGTATGCCAGCCTGCGTCGATCGCCTCCCGCAGTCGTTCGGGATAGACGCCGGCATCCACGCGCAAGCCGTCGATGCCGGCCGAGAAACGGGCGATCCATGTGTTGATGTTCTCGGCCATTTCGTAGTCTCGGATGCCGACGATGCCCTTGCCGGCAGCGTCCTTCTCCGCCTCGCGCAACAACCGGTCGGTCTCCTCGGCGGCACCCGGGGCCGAATCGAATTGCGTGTACGCGTTGAACCACTCGAGCTCGCCCACCAGACCGGTCTGTTCGTCGGGGTGGACGCCGAGTCGTCTGGCTGCGGCCGAATTCACCCATCCGCAGTGCATGTCCGCACTGGAAAGCGCCACCGGCTGCTCGCCGGACGCGGCGTCGATGGCCGCCAGCGTGGGCTGCTCGTCGTCGGCCCACAGCGAATGACGGAAACGCATGCCCACCACGAACGCATCAGGGTTGAGGGTCCCGGCCGCGCGTCGTTCATCCAGATGCGCGCGCAGCATGGACATCGCTTCGGCGGCGGAGCGGGCGTCGATCAGGTCAAGGCGTCCGAGCGTCTTGGCCCATTGCGTGAAATGCGTGTGGCAGTCCCACAGACCGGGAATGACCCACAGCCCATCAGCGTCGATGGTGGTGACGTCCGCCGTCTGTTCGGAGGCATCGTCGGGATTCATGCCGTGCGGCATGGTATGCGGCAAGCCGGCCAATGGGCTATCGGCACCCCGACCGGCCGAATCTCCGGTGGCTGTGGATGAGGTTGTGGAGGTGGTTGTGGCTGTGGAGGTGAAGGTGGACGCGGACGTCGGTTTCACATCAACGACGGTTCCATCGCCCAGCACGATATCCACACGCCGATCGGAGCCGGGCACACCGGCATTGATGATACGCACCAAATTGCTCATATCCGTCATCATGCCACGGTTATGTGAATGCCGAAGGGATTCGCCCGGTCTCCATATTTCGTACTCTGATTTGGAATCTGTTGCGCGTGAAGGTTCGTCCACCTCGCAGTAGCTGATGACGGTACGCCGGAACTTCATTGTCGGCATCGGCAAACCATGAATATGTCTTCACTATAGAGTCTTCACTATAGAGTTATCCACATACTTGTCCACATTTATCCACCGAAAAATTGAGGCGGTGGACGGGACCTTGCGAATCGTTTACGCTCAAGGCATTGGGGCACGCATTACGAAGGGGTAGGCATCATGGCCGATTCGCTTGCATTGACGGAATTGACGGAACTGAAGTATCAGCGCATGAAAACGTGTGAGGAGATTCAACGACGCAGTGGTTGGCGTCCGCCGTATGCCCTGACGACCGCGTTGGAACTCCAAGCCATCGAGATGCCTCGCTTGTCCGCGAAGTGCGGACGATTGCGGACCGGTACCGTGGTTGCCGTTTCAGATGCGAATAAGAAGTACCGGGTGAAAGAGGTTACGGCGGTGGTATGGCCTTACCCGATCGATACGGTCATGGTCGAACGGCAATTTCGCTGTGTCTCCCCGGCCTGTACGTGGGCGATGTTCTCCTCGTATTTGGAACTGGAGGAGCTCATCGTACTGGCCGATTCCATGATGCGTCGAAACCGGCGATTGCGCAGGGCCGAGATGGATGAGCTGATTGCCTATTTGGATGTCGCGGAAGCGCATGTCCGTACGATTCGCGAGGAAGGCCGAAGAGCGAAGCTGTTCCAGGGTTTCGACAATTGCCGCCGTGCATTGCTGGTGGCCCGAGCCGGGACGGATTCCTCGATGGAGACCAGAACGAGACTGGCGGTGATGAAATACGGTTTGGACTGCCCTCAAGTGAATTATCCATTCCTCGATAGGAAGAACGGACGGTCATGGTATCTTGATCTCGCCTATCCCGAATTCAAGGTCTGCATTGAATACGATGGTTCCCACCATGCTGGTCGGTGGCTCGACGATGTGCGAAGACGACAGGCCATCGAGGATGAGGGGTGGAGGTACATTCAGGTCACCAACCTTGATATCGGCGATGACGAGGGCGAAGCGGCTCTTGCGCAAAGAATCGCAAAACAGATACAGGAAGTTACGGGCAAGCAGGTGCCGCTTACGTCGCGTAAGACCATATTGCAGGTATGCGATGCCAGGACGCTTCGGCGTAAGCCGATGCATGAACAGCTTCGTTTTGAGCCATTGCTGCTAGTCGATGGCGCCTTCAACGATGTCTGACGACTGCGGGCATCGGCGTTGACGTTAGCGGCGCGGCGCGTGAAGTAATTAATGAATTAATGAAGTAATTCATTAATTCATTAATTAAATATTTCAATACTGCGTCATTCGCTCGCAATGAACGCAATACCGCGGACGTGTGAGGCTTTCTCCTTTGCAAGGGGTACATCCGAGGCTCTGCAGACAACTATCTGCGTTGCAAGGGGTACGTGCAGCCGCGAATCACTTGTAGCGTCCGCGCAATATCGGCGAGTATAAACCCGTTTGCGAGGAGTAGGTACCCCTTGCAAAGCAGATAGCTGTCCGGAGAAGGCCGGATGTACCCCTTGCAAGCAAGATACATCAATTTCCGGGGTGGCGGCGCCTTACGGCCGATGCCCAATGCGATGTCGAGCCGTGAAAAGCCTGAATGGGCCTCCAAGCCGTGCAGCCGCATATGCGTGGAACCTTGATGACTGCCTGTCCCCTCGTTACAGCGTTTTCGGGCGTTGCGCATCGCCGCAAATGCCGGCAAATACAACGGTTCCCTGCTCCTCGCCACAGCGATAAGCAGGGAACCGCGCGCGAATGCCGAAAACGCGTGAAAAATCAGTACTTCATGCCCATGGCCTCGCGCACTTGGTCGAGGGTCTCCTCGGCGATGATGTTGGCGCGCTTGTTGCCGTCCTCGAGCACGTCGCGGATGTAGTCCATGTCCTTGGCCAGCTCGGCGCGGCGCTCACGGTGCGGAGCCAGGAAGTTGTTCACGGACTCGATCACGTACGCCTTGAGGGTGCCGGCACCTGCATCGCCGATCTCCTCGGCGATGTCCTTCGGGTCGCGGCCGGTCACCAGGCCAGCGGTGGTCAGCAGCGCGGAGACCTGCGGGCGGGCAATCGGGTCGAAGGTGATGCGACGCTCGGAATCGGTCGGGCTCTTCTTGATGAGCTTGGCGGTCTCCTCGGCCGTGGCGCCCAGCATGATGGAGTTGCCGTACGACTTGCTCATCTTGCGGCCGTCGAGACCCGGAATCTCCGGCGCGTCGGACAGGATAGCCGCCGGCTCCGGGAACACCGGGTGCTTCTTGGCATAGCGCTCGTTGAAACGACGGGCGATGGTGCGGGTGATTTCGATGTGCGGTAGGTTGTCCTTGCCGATCGGCACCACATTGGCCTTGCAGAACAGGATGTCGCACGCCTGATGCACCGGGTAGGTGAGCAGCAGGCCGGTCAGCGCGTGGCCGGAGGCCTCCATCTCGGACTTCACGGTGGGGTTGCGGTGCAGCTCGGCCTCGGTGACCAGCGACAGGAACGGCAGCAGCAGCTGGTTTTCGGCCGGCACGGCGGAGTGCGCGTAGATCATGGTCTTCTTCGGGTCGATGCCGGCGGCCATGTAGTCGAGCACCAGATTGAGCACGTTGTCCTGAATGTGCTCGGTGGTGTCGCGGTCGGTGATCACCTGATAGTCGGCGATGATGATGTTCGAGTGCACGCCCTTGTTCTGCATGGCCACGCGCTCCTTGATGGAGCCGAAGTAGTGGCCCAGGTGCAGGCGGCCGGTCGGCCTGTCGCCGGTGAGCATCGTGAACTTGCCGGGCTCGGCTTCCAGCTTGGCGAGCGTTTCGTCCGAACGCTTCTTCGCGGCGAGGAAACTCGCGCTCATTTCATTGCCAGCCGCTGTCAATTGCTGCTCGTCGGTCATGCGAAATCCTTTGAATAGCCCTCAAATAAACGCTTTTTATGGTAAAAGTGTGAGCCGACAACGAACAAGCCGCAAACAAGTGGTACTCTCGTATGTTGATGAATCGAACAGCATAGTAATCGCAGGGGGTCGCATGGGCCGCGGACGTCAGAAAGCCAAGCAGCAGAAAATTGCCCGTAAGCTCAAGTATTTGACTACCGATACCGATTATGACGAGCTGGCAAAGGAATTGAGCGAGCAAGAGCCGGGGGCGGGCTCGCCCGATCCGTTCGCCGATATCGAAGCCAAGTACACTGCTCACGATGCGGACGGCGATCATGAACCGTCCGTGACGGATGATCATCAGGAACCGGCTTCTCCGGCAGCCGATGACGATCTTGACGAATACGCCAAGTGGGCCGCCGAGGCCGCCGCGAAGGCGACCAGTGGCGAGTTCCCGAAGACCACGGCCAAGCCGGCGGTGCCGCATCGTCCAATTCCGATGCCGATGCCGTCCGCGCTCAAGCCGAAGAAGTGAGACATCCGGTCTCGTCCGGGATTCGGGATGATTTCCGATGATTTCAGGCGTCCGCAATAGGCGGGCGCCTTTTTCATAGGTTCATTAGGTGACTTGCTGTGCTGTGGCTTACCGTGCAGGGACCTACCGTGCAGGACCGACCAGCGGCAGCAGCCCGCTCAGGTCATCCCGTTCGCCGACCGCACTGATACGGCCCGCTTCCTTCTCCTCGGCCCACGCGGTGATGCCGCAGGCCAGCCGCAGCCAGACGTCCGGGTCCAGCTCGATCACGTCGGGCGGGGTGAGATTGTGCGGGTCCGATTCGGGGCCGTCCAAGATTTTGACCGCGCCCCACGGCGCCACGCGCACCTCCACCCCGGGCCCGGGGACGCGCCGTTCCAGCAGGAACAGCGAATAGCGCACGGCCATCGCCCATACCGGACGCGGCAGCTTCGGGGAAACGGCAAGGCGTTGCGTAGGATCGGACGCCGCCGCGGCCACCTCCTGCGCCGCCTCGTACCATTGGTGCAACGCCTCGCGCCCGCGGGGCAGATCCTTCTCCAAAATCACAGCCATGATTCCATCTTCGCATGACTGATAGTGTTCCGTGCCTCCCATGTCCGGAGGTTCGCCGGTTCTGTGTCTCGGCAGGTGCCGGCTCCGGCTGCGAGGTGTCGGCGGACCGCTCCGGGGCGGTGGGGCACGGCGTGCCGGTTCGGCGTGCCGTGTCGCCGGTTCCGCCTGCAGCCCGAGTATGGCCATCCGTTGTGCCCATTGCAAACTGGCTGGTGCAAACGATGACATACCAAGATGCGTAAACTACGTAGCGGTGCTACGCTATGAAATGAGAACGTATGCATAGCGGTCCTCGCCGACGCCGTTACGGAGAGTTCATGCATACGTTCATGTGGCGCTACCTATTGCGCGGCATAATGAAAACGGGCAATTATCCCGGAAGGAAAGTCAGAATGACCGAAATCACCGCACCCAAGTCTCCCGTTACGGCGGAGCAGTTCGCCGACGAGATTCGTGAACAACTCAAGTACACCCAGAACGTCACCCCCGAGCAGGCCACTGCCGCCGACGTGTACGTCGCCGCTTCCAAGGCCGTGCGTAACCACCTCGCCGACGCCTGGTTCAAGACCCAGGCTGACACCGTCAACGGCGACACCAAGGCCGTCGGCTACCTGTCCGCCGAGTTCCTCATGGGCAAGCAGCTCGAGAACGCGCTGCTCAACGCCGGCCTGACCGAGCAGTTCGACGCCGCCGTCGAAGCCCTCGGCTTCCAGCCGAAGGACATCGTTGACGCCGAATACGAGCCGGGCCTCGGCAACGGTGGCCTTGGTCGTCTGGCCGCCTGCTTCATCGACTCCCTCGCCTCGCTGGGCGTGCCGGCCTTCGGCTACGGCATCCAGTACAAGTACGGCATCTTCAAGCAGACGTTCGACGAGAACGGCAAGCAGGTGGAGACCCCGGACTACTGGCTGACCAACGAGGAGCCGTGGGGCCACATCGACTACAACCGTGACCAGAAGGTCTCCTTCGGCGGCGAGGTCGTCGAGGAGAACGGCAAGAAGGTCTGGAAGCCGGCGTGGTCCGTGCGCGCCGTGCCGGTCGACTACCTCGTGCCGGGCTACAAGTCCCAGCGCGTGAACACCCTTCGTCTGTGGACCGCCAAGTCCTACGACGAGTTCGACCTGCTCGCCTTCAACAAGAGCGAGTACCTGGACGCCGTCAAGCCGCAGGTCAAGGCCGAGAACATCTCCAAGATCCTCTACCCGGAGGACTCCACCAAGGTCGGCAAGGAGCTGCGCCTCGAGCAGCAGTACTTCTTCGTGTCCGCCTCCCTGCACGACGCCATCCGCGTCTTCTACCCGGGCGAGGCCAAGCCGGATCTCACCACCTTCCCGAACAAGATCACGTTCCAGCTCAACGACACCCACCCGGTGATTGGCATTCCGGAGCTCATGCGCATCCTCATCGATGAGTACGACTACGACTGGGACACCGCTTGGGGCATCACCCAGAAGACCTTCAACTACACCTGCCACACCCTGCTGCCGGAGGCCCTCGAGGTCTGGCCGGCCAGCCTGATCGGCGAGCTGCTGCCGCGTCATCTTGAGATCATCAAGAAGATCAACGAGCAGTTCGAGGACGAGCTCAAGGACAAGGGCGTCGCCGACGAGACCATCGAGCGCATGCGCATCTACACCGGTGACGCGGTCCGCATGGCCTACCTGGCCACCTACGGCGGCTCCCACGTCAACGGCGTGGCCGAGCTGCACTCCCAGCTCCTCAAGGACGTCACCCTCAAGGACTTCTCCGACGCCTACCCGGACAAGTTCACCAACGTGACCAACGGCGTCACCCCGCGTCGCTTCATCAAGCTCGCCAACCCGGGCCTGTCCGACCTCATCACCGAGGGCCTGGGCACCGACAAGTGGCTCTCCGACCTCGACCTGCTCCAGGGCCTGGTCCCGCTGGCCAAGGACGACGAGTTCGTCAAGAAGTTCGCCGCCGTCAAGCAGGCCAACAAGCACTCCTTCGTGGCCTTCGCCAAGCAGCACTACGGCATCGACGTGGACGAGAACACCCTGTTCAACACCATGGTCAAGCGTCTGCACGAGTACAAGCGCCAGAGCCTGAAGATCCTGCTGGTCATCTCGCAGTACGCCGCCCTCAAGAAGGGTGAGGTCTCCGCCGAGGAGATCCTGCCGCGCACCGTGTTCTTCGGCGCCAAGGCCGCCCCGGGCTACTACCTGGCCAAGCTGACCATCGAGCTGATCAACAACGTCTCCCGCGTCGTCAACAACGACCCGGACGTCAAGGGCAAGCTCGCCGTCCACATGCTCCCGAACTACAACATCGAGATGGCCCAGAACCTCATCCCGGCCACCGAGCTCGACGAGCAGATCTCCCAGGCCGGCAAGGAAGCCTCCGGCACCGGCAACATGAAGTTCGCCCTCAACGGCGCCCTGACCGTGGGCACCCTCGATGGCGCGAACGTCGAGATCCGCGAGAAGGTCGGCGCCGAGAACTTCTTCCTCTTCGGCATGACCGTCGATGAGGTCGAGAAGCTCTACGCCGACGGCTACGATCCGGCCAAGTACTACGAGGCCGATCCTCGCCTGAAGCAGGCCATCGAGCTCGTCGCCAACGGCACCTTCTCCAACGGCGACCGCAACGCCTACGCCCCGCTCGTCGCCGACTGGCTGACCAAGGACTGGTTCATGGCCCTCGCCGACTTCTCCTCCTACGCCGACATTCAGGCCCAGATCGAGAAGCTCTACCGCGACCCGCTCGAGTGGAACCGCAAGGCCCTGCTCAACGTCGCGAACTCCGGCTACTTCAGCTCCGATCGCTCGATGGAGGATTATTTGGAGCGCATCTGGCACACCGGTCCGCTCGCCGACTGACGGAGCGTATGCCGCCTTTCCTCAGCCTCGACCTACCTTATGTAGGCCTTCGGCTTCGGACGGCGGCCTCCGCACGCGTCATTCGACTCGCTCCGCTCGCCTGACGGCTCGGGACCGGCGCGCCAGATGCGCGCTGGTCCCTGCCTCACGACTGTTGAATGGTTGACGTCTAGGAACGGAGGCGGAGGGGTGGGGAGTGTGCATCCCGACCGTAGGCTTGGCCGAACGGCCTTGAGTGTGTCGGGATGCACACTCCCCACCCCTCCGGCGGTCAACTGACTATTCGGCGGCGAGCTGGCATTCGGCGAGCTGGCGTCCGGTCAGCTGGTATCCGGCAGCCAAACTGGCTTATGGATATGAGTAAGCCGTGCGCTACCGGTCTCAAACTCCGTTTGCGAGCACAAACAAGAAATCCCCTGCACCATTCAGGTTGCAGGGGATTTTCTTTATGACTTGGATAAGCAAAAACTCAGGCCTCAGCCGGAGCCGCCTCGCCTTCGGCTTCACCGTCGCCTTCGGCCTTGTCCTCGGCCTTGTTCAGGCCCAGGTCCACCGGCGAGGAGCTGTTCTCCCACGGCTCCTCCCACGGATCGTAATCCGGGTTCTGCTGCTTGTAGATGTACAGACCAACCACCGCTGCAAGCAATGCGCCGAACAGCAGTGCGAAGAACTTCCAACCGTTAGAAGACTTGTTCTCCATGACGGCTCCTTTCCCTGGGGATCGTCTGGTCGGCATGCCCATTCAGACCGACTCTGCTCCCTATTCTAGGCCCGTGTTTGTGTCGATTGGGTGGAATGACATGCGCCGGCGATTTACATAACCGTTCATACGACCGGCCGGTAGCCTAGACCCACAGCGGATTCCGACATTGGCGTTCGACGCGATTCGATACAGTGGAATGCATGCGTATGCCTACCAAACAGCAGATTCGATACCAATGGGAACGCGGCGGTCCGGTGGTGACTTGGGTGCTCATCGCCGTGTGCGTGGCGATATGGCTGGTGGAGGTGCTGGCGGGATTCCTCTCTCCGGTGCTCCAGAACCTGCTGATCGTGCGGGGTATGGTCGCCCCGGCCACGATGGTGCGCGAGCCGTGGACCATCGTCACGTCGATGTTCCTGCACGCGCCGAACTCGATTCTGCACATCCTGTTCAACATGCTCTCGTTGTACTCTGTGGGACCTGTGCTGGAACGGCTGATGGGCCACTGGCGGTTCCTCGGCCTGTACATGATCTCCGGCCTCGGCGGTGCCCTCGGACTGATGGTCTGGGGTGTGTTCGCTCCCGGCGGGCAAGGCTGGCAGTCGGCCGCATACGGCGCCTCTGGCGCGCTGTTCGGCCTGTTCGCGGCCCTATTGGTGGTCTACAGGCGCATCGGTGCGGACATCGGCTCGATGATGGTGTGGATGGTGGTGAACTTCGCGCTGCCGTTCATGGTGGGCGGCGTGGCCTGGCAGGCCCATGTGGGCGGATTCGTGGTCGGTGGCCTGCTTACGTGGCTGTTGACGACCGGGCTCAAGCCGTGGCGCGGCAAGAGCCTGGCTTGGCGCATGCAGGTGTACGGCTGGTTCGTGACGATTCTCGTCGTGGCGCTGATTCTGCTATGCGACACCGCCAATCCCTATGGATGGCTGCGGTTCGGCTACTTGTTCCAGTGATTGCAGCGTTGTGTGGATAACCGAATGCCGGGCATTGTGGATAACACAGTGTCCGGCATTCTGGTATTTGTGGCCGCTTGAATCTTGAGAGGGCGCGAATCTTGAGGGGTGCGAATCCGGAGATCAGTACGCCCTCGAGTTATGCACAGGAGTAAGCGTAGTGATTCCGCGGGCTACGTTGTTAAGTTGTGCACAGTTGTGCACAATAGTGGATAAGAATGTGGATAACTTGGTATGCAGTGGGATGTACACCGGGCGATGGTGCATAACTGTGGATAGCGAAATCGACGATGACGGTGGATAACTGCGGTATCCACTGTTGATTTCACGCGGTTGACACCCTTGCAGAATGCGTCAAATACCGCAATGCACACGGTTGTACACCGCTTATTCACCGGAAATCCCGTGTTGTCCACCACTTATCCACGAGTTATCCACACGGTTGTCCACATTCGGTGGATAACTGCTCGCGGAACTACAAGCGTGTAATTCATCCACATAGAGTGGATAATCCTGTGGATAACTCGTGGATAAGTGGTGGACAACAGGTGGGTAACTACATCCAGGCAAACAAAAACCGGTCCCGTTAGGGGACCGGTTCAATCACAGGTATTGCGGACCGACACCAAGTGGATGCCGTCAGGCGCGCAAGGTTCAGCGCCAACCCATCGTCATCAGGAATCCAATCATGATCAGCGCGAAGCCGATTGCAAGATTCCACGCACCGATGTTCGGAATCGGCCATGCGCCGGCCGGGGACAGGTAATACACCACGCACCAGATCAGACCGATGATCATGAAGGCGCAGAACACCGGCACGAACCAGCGCGGGTTGGACTTGGTGCCCTTGATGGTCTCCTCCACGCGGCGGGTGTTCTCCTCCTGACGGCTCATCATGCGCTGCATCTGCGGGGTCATCGTGGACTTGTCCGCAGTGGAGTTCAGGACGGCCTGAACCTGATCCATATCGACGCCGTAATTCTCGTCCTCAGCGGCCTCGGTGCCGTCAGTGGTCTTGTCGCCGTCAGTGTCCTTGGCGGTCACCTCGTCCTGCCAGTCCTTCTGGTCGTTCGAGTCGGTTTCGTGCAGCTCTTCGTTTGCCATCAGCTTAGTCTCCATTCAATAGGCTAAAAGTCATAATAGTGGTTACACTCGAAACCAGCGAACACGCCGAGGAAAAGACGGGCATTTATGGTCAGACAAGTGGGTAAGCATGGTGTGAGACGCTCGCTTGCGGCCGGTGTGGCGGCATTTGTCGTCATCGCGCTCAGTGGGTTCCTGTTGAGCACCAACGTGCGTGTGAACAAGACCGCCACGGTGAACAACGACACTGCCGACCTTATCGAGCACAGCGTGGACGAGGTGGCGGATCTGCAGAAGGACGTCACCGAATTGCAGTCACAGGTGACCACCCTGACCGACGTGCTCGGCAAGAAACCGTCACAGGGGAGCGGCACCGATACGTCGGCCGGTGACGGCTCCTCGGCGTCCGACGATTCCGGTTCCGGCCTTATGCTGCCCGAGCTCGAAGGACGGGGCGTGACCGTCACCCTCGACGACTCCCCGTTGTGGGAGAACGCCGTGAACAACAACGGTTCGACCTCGAACATCGATGATTACGTGATTCACCAGCAGGACGTGGAATCGGTGGTGAACGCGCTGTGGGCCGGCGGCGCGCAGGCCATGATGATCATGGACCAGCGCGTGCTGTTCAACTCCGCCGTGATCTGTTCGGGCAACGTGCTGTCCCTGCACGGCAAGAAATACGCGCCGCCGTTCACCATCTCCGCCATCGGCGACCCGCAGGGCATGCGCAAGGCCCTCAACGATTCCAAGGCCATCACCATCCTCAAACAGTACGTGACCGCGTTCGGCATCGGATACAAGGTGGACAACCGGGATGACCTCAAGTTCCCGGCTACCACGGCCCTGTTGCAGCAGCTCAAGTACGCCACGGTGGATACGTCCAAGGTCAAGGACGAGGAGGACGGGCAATGAGCCGCGGCCGGCACGCTGGCGGCCCCGTCCGCAGCGGTAGGGATGGCGGCAGGGGCGACAGCAGGAGTGGCGGTGACGCGATTCCCGGGGGCGACGCGTTCCCCGCAGCGTCGCCCCGGATTCTGGCATCCCAAACTTCAACGTCCCCAGCCGCAGCATCCCGGATTCCAGCCCCCCGACCCTCGACGCCACAAGCCTCGGCTCCCCAAACGCGGCGAGGTCCGCTATGGCAGGCGCTCGGCATTCTGGCCGAACTGCTGATTACCGTGGCCGCAATCTGCGCGTTGTACATCCTCTGGCAGATGTGGTGGACCGGCGTGGAGGCCGAGCAGACCCAGAACCAGACGCTGCAATCGGTGTCATGGGGCGATCCGGCCGGCACGGACGGCGATGGGGGCACCAGCATCGCCAAGGCCCAGGAGGGCGATCCGCCCATCGAACCGGAGGACCCGCAGTACGGCGACCTCATCGCACAGGTGTACATCCCGCGATTCGGCTCGGGCTGGCATCGCAATCTGGTGGAGGGTACCACGCTCGAACAGCTCAACCGCCACGGTCTCGGCCGGTACCAGACCAGCCAGCTGCCCGGTCAGGTGGGCAACTTCGCGTTCGCGGGCCACCGCAACGGCTACGGACAGCCGCTCGGCGACGTGGACAAGCTCCAGACCGGCGACCCGATCATCATCCGCACCAAGGATTACTGGTACGTGTACCACTACACGCGCTATCAGATCGTGCTGCCGACCGACACCTATGTGATCTCCGCCAACCCCGAGAACCCGGACGCGGCCCCGACCAAGCGCATGGTCACCATGACCACCTGCGAGCCGAAGTACTCCACACCCACCCACCGGTGGATCAGCTACGGCGAATTCGCCTACTGGGCCAAGGTGTCCGACGGCGTGCCCGAGGAGCTGGCCACCACCGACTCGTCCGGCGCGGTGAAATTCGCGGTGACCGAGACGCCGTCCGTGGCCTCGCGCATCGGGTCGATGGAGCGCGTGGCAATCTGGGCGTTGGTGGCATGGGCGATCGTGTTCATCGCAGCCGCCGTGGCCTGGCGATGGCCGGTGCTGCGTGCGATCCGCATGGGGGAGCGCCGTCGCCCCGACGCCAGCATCTACGGGACCGTGCTGCGGCTGCAGCCCGGCGTGCTGCCTATCCGATGGCTACTGCTCGCGCTGCTGCTCGTGGCCGCGTCCGCCGCGCTGTTCCAGTGGGGCTTCCCGTGGGCCGCCGCCCACATCCCCTTCCTCCAGCAGATGTCCAATTACGTGGCCGTGCCACAGTGACGTGGCGCGCGGACTGAGTAGTATGGCTTGCAAGACCCGCCTTTTGGACAGCAATCAGGGGAGCAAGCATGACTGATTCCGCGCATATTCTGGTGGTGGACAACTACGATTCGTTCGTCTACACCATCGTCGGATACCTGAAAACCCTCGGCGCCACCGTTGACGTGGTGCGCAACGACGCCATCGATCCCGCCAAGCCCGGTGTGCTGGACGGCTACGATGGCGTGCTGATCTCCCCCGGCCCCGGCGCCCCGGCCGATTCCGGCGCCAGCGAGGGCGTGATTCGCCTCGCCGCCGAGACCGGCACGCCGATGTTCGGCGTATGCCTTGGTCTGCAGGCGCTCGCCGAGGTCTACGGTTGCACGGTGGACCACGCACCCACGATCATGCATGGCAAGACCAGCCTCGTGGAACACATCGATGACGAGATCTTCGAGGGCGTGGCCAATCCGATGACCGCCACCCGCTACCATTCTCTGGCCGTCGAACCCGACTCCGTGCCGGATACGCTTGAGGTGACCGCATGGACGCAGGGCGACCATATCATCCAAGGCATCCGCGTCAAGGGCAAGCCCATGTACGCCGTGCAGTTCCACCCCGAATCGGTGATGACGCAGGACGGCTACCGTCTGCTCGCCAACTGGCTCAAGGTCTGCGGTCAGGACAGCGCCGTCGCCAAGTCCGCCGGACTCCAGCCCAAGGTCACGAAGTAGGGCCAATACGCTGACTGCCGCCTTCCGATTGGCCGGACGGAGTTCATGCCGAGTCTGTTATACAGAGTGAACGGTTCCTTGGGATGGTATGACTACATAGGCCGGTTGGATGGGCTTATCTGAGCTTACCGTCGCGTGGTTGAGGGGCATATCTCACGACACACTCAAGGCCGTTCGGCCAAGCTTACGGTCGTGAGATATGCCCCTCAACCACGCGACTTGCGTGCTTTGGAGTTCGGCCAGCTGAGTATATGCTGGCGGCTACTCCTCCGGGGTGGTGGGCTTGGTCTCGCCGCTGTTGCCGTTGCCATTGCCGCCGGTCGTGCCGCCGCCGGGGGTGACGGTGCCTGAGCTGCCATCGCGGGTGGTGACGGTGACCGTCGAGCCCGCATCGGCTTCCGAGCCACCGGCCGGGCTGATGCTCACCACCACTGCGGAGGCGTCCGTGGGCCCGTTGGCGACCACGGCGAAGCCCTTCGCCTCAAGCATGAGCTTGGCGGTCACATAGCTGGTGCCGGCCGCAATCGAAGGCACGGTGGCCTTCTGTTTGCCGGTGGACACCCAGATGGTGATGGTGCCGCCCTGCTGGATGTCGGACCCCGAGCTGGGGTTCATCCGCGTGATCGAGCCCTCCGGCACCGTGTCCGATTCCTCGGATTCCACGATGAAGTTGAACTTGCCCGGGCCGGTGCCGCTGTACTGCGAAAGCACGCTGTCCTTGGTCTGGCCGACCAGATCCGGCACCTTGGTCATGCCGTTGGAGACGTAGATTGTGATGGTGGTGCCCTTGGGCTGCGACTGGCCCGCCGCCGGGTCGGTGCGCGTCACCAGATCGGCCTCCACCGTGCTGCTGGGCTCGCTCTTGACCGAGGAGCTCACCTTGAATCCGGCGGCCTCCAGCTCGCTGCGGGCCTCGTCCTGCGACTTGCCCTTCACGTCGGGCACCTTCGTGCTCTGCGGGCCGTCCGAGAACCAGACCTCCACCTGGGTGCCCTTGGCCACCTTGGAACCCGCCTCCGGCGACATCTTGGTGCAGGTGCCGGCCGGTTCGGTGGACTCGGTGTCGTGCTTCTCCACCATGGTCAGGCCCAGCGCCTTGAGCTTGGCGTCGATGCCGTCCTTCGAGATGTTGGCGGTGCAGGTGGGCACAGTGACCGTGTCCGCGGCGGTCGTACTCGGTTCGCGCAGCATGAACACCACGCCGAACACGATGGCGACGACCGCGATCACGCCGATGATCGTGCTGACGATGATGGTCTTGCGCTTCTTGGCCTTGGCCGCGGCCGCACGTTGCGCCGCGCGGGACTGCACCGAGGCGAAGCTGCCGCTGGGAGGCATGATCTGCTCGAACTGGCCGGTGGCCGGGTTGTAGGCCTGCGTGGGCTGTGTGCCGGTCGCCGGCGGCACCGGACCCATCGGCATGGTGCCCTTGGTGGTCTCCGCGTTCTTGCGGGCCTGCACGTTGGCCATGTCGCTTAGCGGGTTGAACGCGGCCGCCACCGGCATGCCGCCGTTCATGAAGGTCAGGATGTCGTTGCGGAACTCGGCGGCCGTGGCGTACCGGTTCTGGCGGTCTTTGGCCATGGCCTTGGCGCAGATCGCGTCCCAGATCTTCGGCAGACCGGGCACGATGGCGGACGGCGGCGTGGCCACCTCGGACACATGCTGGTAGGCGATGGCCACCGCGGAATCGCCGGTGAACGGCGGTCGGCCGGTGAGCATCTCATACAGGACGCATCCGGCCGAATACAGGTCGGAGCGCATGTCCACGGTCTCGCCGCGCGCCTGCTCGGGGGAGAGGTACTGCGCGGTGCCGACCACGCCCTGCGACTGGGTCATCGTGGCGGCCGAATCGTCCAGCGCGCGGGCGATGCCGAAGTCCATGACCTTGACCACGCCCTGCTCGGAGATCATGATGTTGCCGGGCTTGATGTCACGGTGGATGATGCCCATGCGATGCGAATAATCAAGCGCCGAAAGCACGCCGAGCATCACCTGCTCGCAGTCGCGCTGGCTCAGCGAGCCGTTCACCTTGAGGATGTCGCGCAGGGTCTGGCCCTTGACGTACTCCATGACCAGATACGGCAGCAGCTCGGTCTGGCCGCCCTCGGTGGGTACGGTCTCCTCGCCGGAGTCGTAGATGTTGACGATGTTCGGGTTGTTCATCTGCGCCACGGCGTGCGCCTCGCGGCGGAAGCGGGCGAGGAAGATGTCGTCGTTGGCCAGGTCGGCGCGCATGATCTTGATGGCCACCGTGCGCCCCAGACGGGTGTCGAGGGCCACATGGACCTCGGCCATGCCGCCACGGCCGATGAGCTGGCCAAGCTGGTATCGGCCACCGGCCAATGCAGTAGGCATGTTGCTCATTGCTTATCCCTTCCAATCCTCGAGATCATCGACACCGGGGTGTCCAATACGATGCGCGGAGTACTGGTGACCCTGCGCGGCAATCGGCCGCCGGTCGCCACCGTCATGGTCCGGTCGTTCATTTCGGTCTGCTGGTCCAGCAGCCTCCGTTCGATGCGCGCCAGCGTACGGGAGACCACCAGCGCGTCCTTCGGACGGTCCAGCGGGTCCTTGGCCAGCATCGACATCACGAACTCGCGCAGCTGTACGTCCACCGAATCAGGCAACGGCGGCACCGGATCGTTCACATGCGCGGCAGCGATGTCCACCGGCGTGGCACCGGTGAACGGGCGGTGGCCGGCCAGTCCCTCGTAGGCCACCACGCCGAGCGAATAGATGTCCGATTGCGGCGTGGCCTGCTGGCCCTGCGCCTGTTCGGGGGAGATGTACTGGGCGGTGCCCACCACCATGCCGTCCTGGGTAATCTGGCCCTGACCGGTGGAGTAGCTCACGCCGAAGTCCGTGATTTTGACCTGGCCGGAATCGGAGACCATGATGTTCGCCGGCTTGACGTCGCGGTGGATCACGCCGTGGGAGTGCGCGACGAATAGGCCGCGCGCGGTCTGGATGAGAATCGGCAGCAGCTCGGTGGCCTCCATCGCGCCCTGCTCGTGGAACAGGTCGGCCAGCGACTTGGAGGGCACGTATTCCATGATGAGGAACCCGATGCCATCGTGTTCGTAGTATTCGAACAGCGCGGCGATGTTCGGATGTGCCAGATTGGCGGAATTATGGGCCTCGGCGCGCAGTCTGCGCAGTTTGGCCTCGGCGTTGGTCACGTCCGAGCGCAGGGCCTTGATGGCCACCTCGCGCCCGAGCTGGATGTCGTAGCCCTTCCAGACCTCGCCCATGCCGCCTTGCGCCAGACGGGAGTCCAGACGGTATCGGCGGTGGATCAGCTGTCCTTCGACCAGTCTCATTGCTGCAGAGCCTCCTCAATCATCGCGCGCATGATCGGGCCAGCGGCGAACGAACCATACAAATCAGTGTTATGCACCATCACGGCCACGGCGATCTGCGGATCGTCGGCCGGAGCGAAGCCGATCACCCAGCCGTCGATGCTGGTGTTGCCCACGCCGATCTGGGCGGTGCCCGTCTTGGCGGCCACCTGGATGCCGTCGATGCTCAGCTGCGGATTGGCCTTGGTGACCACCTGCTCCATCATCGAGGTGAGCTTGTCCGCCGAATCCTTGCTGAAGGCGTTCGCCATCACCTGCGGTTTGGTCTGGGAGAGCACGGTCAGGTCGGAGGCGCGCACGCGGTCGACGATCGTGGGGTGCATGAGTTTGCCGTCATTGGCGATCGCCTGGGCCACCATCGCCATCTGCAATGGCGTGGCCGTGGTATCGCCTTGGCCGATGGAGGCCAGCGCGAGCCGGTCCGGAGTGGGATCGCTGGGGAAGGTCGAGGCGGTCGCCTTCATCGGCGTGCCGGTCGAATCCGAGCCGTCAATGGTGATAGTGCTGCCGAAGCCGAGTTTGGTGGCCATGTCGCTGACCGTATCCGCCCCAAGCGCGACGCCCAGCTGGGCGAACGCGGTGTTCGACGACCACGCGATGGCGTCCTGCAGGGTGATTTGGCCGTTTGTGCCGTCCGCCTGCGATTCGGCGTTCGGCAGCTGGGTGGCCGTGCCGGGCAGCGTGTAGGCCGCGCCGGCGGGAATCTGCGTGTCCGGCTGGTATTTGCCGGTCTCGAGCGCCGCCGACGCCACGATGGTCTTGAACGTGGACCCGGGCGGGTAGAGCTGCGAGGTGACACGGTTGATCAGCGGGCTGTCCTCCTGGCCGGCGAGGTCCTGATACGCCTTGCTGGCGGCTGCGGCGTCATGCGAGGCCAATGTGTTCGGATCGTAGCTCGGCGTGCTCACCATGGCCAGAATGCGGCCGGTCTTCACCTCGATGGCCACGGCGGCGCCGTCGCGCGAACCCAGCTGGTCGTAGGCCACCTGCTGGAGCTTGGGGTCGATGGACGTTTCGATCGAGGCGCCCTGATTCGACCCGCCGGTGAGCATGGCCTTGGCGCGCTGCCAGACCAACGAATCGGCCTCGCCATTGAGCAGCATGCTGCGTGAGGCCTCAAGGCCGCGGTCGGCCGTCTGCGAGATGGAGAAGAAGCCGGTGACGGGCGCATACAGCGGGCCGTTGGAGTAGACGCGCTGGTACTTGAAGGCGTCGTTGACCGGTTCGGATTTGGCCATCACCGTGCCGTCCGAGGCGAGGATGGCACCACGGTCGGCACCGAGCTGGTGGTACAGCGACCGGGCGTTGCGCGAATCGTTGTTGAGCTCGTTGGCGCGGATGGCCATGAGAATCGTCGAAGACAGGCCCAGCACCACAAACAGCGCCACCACGGCGGTGAACAGCTGGCGCAGATACTTGTTCATGCGCGGTCACCTCCATTGATGGTCGGGGCGCTTGGTGCAGTCGGAACGGTTGGTGTGGCTGGAACGGTTGGAATGGTCGGAATGGGCGGCACCGGCGGCAGGGAAGCCGTGCGGGTCGACGGCTCCGGGATGTCGAACCGGGAGGGGTCCTGCTTGGTGATATCGATGATCGGCTCGTCGTCGTCCAGCGGCTCGTCGCGGTATGGGCGGTACCCGGGCTCGTCGGTGGAGCGGGCGCCGTGGGCGGCGGAAGGCACGGTGTGCGGGGCACGCGCGGCGTGGGCCGCGTGCGAGCCGTGCGGTTCCTCGATCGTCTCGATCTGCGCTGATTCGGGCGCGTCAGGCTCGCCGAACTCCCCGGTTTCCCCCGACTCATACGGTTCGTTGGGCGCCGCCGAGGAGACGGCGGAGGCGCTGCGCGGACGGACGATTTCCTCGGTGGCTTTGGCGCGCGCCTTGAGCTCCTTGTCGCGCAGCACGGCCAGCGCCTCGTACTGGAAGGTGTCGGAGGTGAGCTCCGGCTCCGGCGCGTTCGCCGCGTTGGAGATGATCACCAGCAGGGCCGCGAGGATGTAGTTGGCGATGAGGCTGGAACCGCCGGCCGCCATGTACGGCAGGGTCAGACCCGTGAGTGGGATGACCAGCGTGATGCCGCCCACCACGGTGAACACCTGGAACGCCATCGTGAACACCAGTCCGGAGGCCAGCAGCTTGCCGAAGCCGTCCTTGACCTTCATGGCGGTGATGAATCCGGAGGCGATGATGATCAGGTACATCATGAGGATGGCCAGCAGGCCCACGAGGCCCAGCTCCTCACCCAGCGAGGCGTAGATGAAGTCCGAGTTGGCGAAGGTGGTGAGCGCCGGATGGCCCTGGCCCAGACCGGTGCCCAGCAGGCCGCCGGAGGCGAGGCCGAAGATGCCGGTGACCAGCTGCCACGAGCCGCCGTACGGCTTGTTGTATTCCTCCGCGCTGAACGGGTGGAGCCAGGCGTCCACGCGCTGTCCCACATGGCTGAAGAGGCCTGCGGCCAGCACCGCGCCCGCCGCGAAGGCGATCAGGCCGATGATGATCCAGCTCTTCCGCCCGGTGGACACGTACAGCATGGCCACGAACATGGCGAAGAACATGAGCGAGGTGCCCAGATCGTGCTGCATGATGAGCACGCCCATCGAGGCGAACCACACCACGATGATCGGGCCGAGGTCCTTGATGCGCGGCAGTTGCAGGCCGAGCACCTTCTTACCGCCCACGGCCAGCTGGTCGCGATGGTCGAACAGATAGGCGGCGAAGAAGAACGCGAGGAACAGTTTGGCGAATTCGCCGGGCTGGAACTGGCCCAGACCGGGGAGCTTGACCCAGATGCGCGCGCCGTTGACCTCCTGGCCGAGCACCGGCAGCATCGGCGAAAGCAGCAGCACCAGGCCCACCACCATCGACACGTACGAGAAGCGCCGCAGCACGCGGTAGTCCTTCAGGAAGATGATGAGTGGCGCCACGATCACCAACGCCAGACACAGCCACATCAGCTGGCGCATCGCCGCGGCCTTGCCCAGACTTTGGTCGATGCGGGCGATCATCGTCACACCTGTGGCCGTCAGCAGCAGCACGCATGGGATGATCGATTGGCTGGCGTACGGCTGGAATTTGACTGTCAGCCCCCACAGCACGAGGAACAGCGCCACCACGACACCCAGCATGATGAGGTATTCGCGGGGGAACGAGCCGGTGGTCCGCTGGAACATCTGCACGAAGGCCAGCGCACCCACCCCTATCGAGAACAGCAGCAGGAAGATTTGGCGCAGGCGGGTCGCGATCATTGCGCACCCCCCGTGGCGGCGTCGTCCGCCGCGCCGATGCCGGACTGGTTGGACGAGCCGGAGTCGGCACCGGATGAGCCCGAGCCGGAGCTGGACGAGCCAGACGAGCCGGCGGACGAATCAGCCTTCGCCTTATCCGTGCTCTTGGCCAGCGCCTTGGCCTTTTCGGCCTCGGCACGCTTCTGCTGCTCCTCGAGCTTGGCCATCTCGCTGCGGATGATGTTCACATGCGATTGCGCCTCGGCCATCGAATCCACCGTGATGCCCTGCGACAGCTGGTCGCGCCATGTGGCCGGCAGATCGGAGGCGGCGATGTCCGTACGCTCCACCTCGTGGGACAGCTCAAGTCCGAACAGGTTGGTCGGAATGCCCTGATAGATGGTCACGTTGCCGCTGGCGCTGCCCACGTAATACCGGGTCTGGCTCCAGGCGTACGCGCCCCAGCCGGCACCGGCCAGAGCCGCCACCACCAGTACGCAGGTGATGATGGTGGCGATCATGTTGCGGCGCCTTCTGCCGCGCTTGGCCTTCTTCTGCTCGGCCTGCTCGGCGTGGATGGCCTTGGCCACCTCGGGGTCGTTCGGATCGGCCGAAAGCCGGCCGTCGGGCTTGCGGACCACCGGGATTTCGCCGGTGTCGGGATTGGTGCGCTCGCCGGTCTCCTCGCGGACGGTGGACGGTTGCGCCACGCGTATGGTGCCGGCTTCGGCCGCGGCGCCGTCCTTGGTGTCGTCGTGGGCGTCGGCCGGCTGGATGAGCGCGGCCGCACGCTGGGCCGGGGAATCGTCCTCTTTGAGCGCGGGGGCGGTGGCCACCGGTTCGTTGATGATGTCGGCGATGGGCTCGAGATTGCCGCTCGCCGCGCCGCCGATGAGCGGCGTCTGGTGGGGCAGGTCGAAGGCGCTGGCGTCCAGGGCCAGCGTGGCGTCCGCGATTACGGCGGTCACGTTGTCGGTGCTGCCGGCGCGCAGGGCCATCTGCACGAGTTGCTGCGCGCATTCGCCCTGATCGGACAGCGCGGTCATGGTCTCCTCGATGGTCGAGTCCTCGAGCACGCCGCACAGGCCGTCGGAGCACAGCAGCCAGCGGTCGGCCGGATGGGCCTTGCGGATGGAGATGTCCGGGTGCGGGTCGATGTCGAAATCGCCGAGCACGCGCATCACCACGTTGCGCTGGGGATGGTTCTTCGCTTCGGCGGGAGTGATGCGGCCGGTGTCGATGAGGTGCTGGACGTAGCTGTGATCGCAGGTGACGCGGCTCAGATGGCCGTCGCGGAGCAGATAGGCTCGCGAGTCGCCGATATGCGCGATGACCCAGTACCCGGCGACCAGCGCCACGGCGGTCACGGTGGTGCCCATGCCGGCGAGCTTGCGTTCGCGCTTGGCCTTGCCGACGATGGCGTCGTGCGCGGCCATGATGGAGGTCTCCATCATGCGAGAGATGGCTTCGATGTCGCCGCCGGTGTCGTCCTGTTCGATGTGCGCCAGCGACCGGATGGCGATCGAGGATGCCGTGTCGCCGCCGGCGTGACCGCCCATGCCGTCGCAGATGGCGATGAGATGCTCGCCCGCGAAGGATGAGTCCTGGTTGTTCGCGCGCACCGTGCCCACGTCGGACACGGTGGTGGAGTACAGGAACAACGGTTGCGAAACGGCGGAATTGGGCATGCGGCTACCTCAGTTCGAAGGTGGTGGCGCCGATGCGCACGGGAACGCGGGCGGGCAGGATGGTCGGGCGGTTGATGCGCTGCATATTGACGACGGTGCCGTTGGTGGAGCTCAGATCCTCGATGACCCACTGGCCGGAACGGGGATCCTTGTAGACGCGGGCATGGTGGGAGGAGACGAACTCGTCATCCAGCACCACGGTGTTCGAGGCGGCGCGTCCCAGCGTGATCTCGGCACCGTTCAGCGGCACGGAGCTGCCCGCCAGCGGGCCGTCGATGATGACCAGCAGGGTAGGCTCCGCCTGCGGTCCGGCGGCCTGGGGATGCCGTGAACGGATCGGTGCCTGCGGTGCGGCCCCCTCGGTCTTATGGGCTTCGCGTTCACGCTCGCGACGGCGGCGTGCTCGCGACGGCTTCGGGCTGAACGTTGCGATGTCCCGATGCAGCGAACGTATGCACAGCCACACGAAGACCCACAGCAGGACCAGTAATCCGTACTTGAGAAGGGCGAATGTCAGTTCGGTCATGTGATGCCGACTTTCGGGCGTTGCGCTCGGTTACTCCTGGGCTTGCGCCGAGGCCCAGTAGAGGATGCGCGTGCGGCCGATGGTGATGGTGTTGCCGTCCAGCAGCGTGGCGGCGGGCACCTGATGGCCCTCGACGTAGGTGCCGTTCGTGGAGCCGAGGTCGCGCGCAATCACGCCGTTGTCGGTGATGTCGATCTCCAGATGCTTGCGGGAGATGCCCGGATCGTCGATGACGATGTCACAGCCGGAGCCGCGGCCGATCACGGTCTTGTCCTTGGTGAGCAGGTACTGGTTGCCGTTCACCTCGAGCACCGGGCTGTCCTCGGTCTGGGCGTCCGTGGTGACGGGCACGGCGTTGCCCTGCACGGATTCGGAAGTGAGGTTGAAGTTGCCCTTGGACAGGTCCAGATCCTCCTCGAAGATCACGACCACGGGCCCAACGAAGGCGTAATGCTGGCTCTTCGCGTACTCGGTGAGGTTGTCCGCGAGCTCATTGGCCAGCGTTTCGCTGCCCCAGGCCTCGATGCGGTCGAAGTCCGGCGTGCTCAGCTTGAAGCGGTATTCGTTCGGGGCGACCGTGCGGTCGCGGCCCACCGGCATGGCTTCGGCGTCGATCTCGCGCTCCAGGGCGCTGGAAAGGTCGACAGGTTGCAGGTCCTTGGAGCCGAATTTGGCGAATACTCCGTTGACCGCACCCTCCACGCTTTTTTCAAAACGGTCGAGAACGCTCATAGTCCTCCCTTTCTAATCTTCACCCATCCTACGCGGCCATGGGAATTTGGCGCAAAAAACGGGGCCCGTGTGTGGTGATGGGTGCAAAATTTCCAAAAATTAGACATTCCTATGGGCCTTCCATGGGCGTGGCGCACCACTTTGCGCCACGGTGCGGTGCTGCGCCGGCGAGGCTGTCGCTCGTCTGGGAGACACGTTCCGTGGAGCCGGAAAGTGGGCGCTGCGCCGGCGAGGCTGCCGCGCCGTAAGATCGCCGATTATGTTTTGGCTCCCATTCGAGTGGGACGGAGTGGGACGGAAATGCAGATTCGCTGAT